>NZ_JBHUVA010000012.1:0-113380 GCF_042670805.1 Micromonospora sp. NPDC057141
TGAACTGGAAATCGTCATCGAGAGAAGATCCATCCTCGCCCCGGGAGGGCTACTTGCTCTGAACCGCTGGTCTCACCCAACCCTGACACCCAGGGCCCTCCCGGCCCGGCCCTCCGCGTCTGGCCCTGTTGCTGTCACCGTTGCTGTCGACAGCAACAGGGCCACTGGCATCCCGGGGCGGACTGTCAGCTTGGGAATCGCGTTGATCCGCGTCGGCAGTAACCATGGTTCGGGGTGAAGAGTCGCCGAGCGGCCGACTCTCAGCCATCGGCGTATCGCTGGTCGCCCGTGTTGACCGCTGTATCGGGCACGCAGCGGGCACGCTGTCTCTGTAGGACCGAAGAGGTTGCCTGGATCGATAAGCTGAGGTCATGTCAGGGGCAGAGGGCAAGAGGGACGAGACTGCGAGCCTTGAAGCCAGCGATGGCAAGATTCAGATATCCGGGAGCATCCACCAGTCGGGCCACGTCTACGGCGTTCAGAACGGCGGTCTTGGCGAAGTGGCCTTTTTGCTCGCAACGGTGGCAGCGTCTGGTGTTGTGGGGAACGCCGCCTACGACGCGGTCAAGCTGGGTCTCCGCTCTCTGCGACTGCGTCTGAGCTGGGGAAACGAGGGCGACCATCGGGCTTATGTGGCACACATCGCTCAGTTATCCGTGGCAGCGAAGCTCGACAAGCCCTGCTCTGTCGAAGTGGCGAGTTGCACCCGCGAACGTGAGCATTGGTCAGCAGTGGTCCTAGCCGGTGGACGGACATATCGCGTTCAAGTCCCGCTACAAGATCCTCGCCCGACCACCATCAGCGTGGACTTGGACTGAAGAATCGGACTCACCGCCGAACCTCGGCCATCCGGGATGCGCCGATACCTGCTCCCACACATTGTGCGCCGCTCCCAGCCATCCCGTCTGCCGTCGACCCGCACTCCTGTGGAGCGGGCCTCCGCCCGGCCCGCCACGTCAAGACGGCCTTGACGCCCGTACGGACGCTGGCGGGTCGGGCGGTGGTCTGCTCGGCTCGCCCGGGTCGACGGCGGGCGGGATGGCTCCCCACCGCAACCACCCACGGACCGCGACCCGCCGACGGACCCCGGCCATCCTGGAGCCGGAGCGCCCCCGCCGGAGGCGCAGTAACCGCCACCCCGCTACCGACCCGGCAGCCGCCGACGGACCCGGCGTGCGCTCTCCTACGCCGCGCGGTGCTCGCCGCGCGGCCCGGCCGGCTGCCGGCCCACCACCCCACCGGGAAACGGCCTGTCGTCATCCGGCGGCCCACCGGGCTACCCGCCCTCCGCGCCAGCCGCCGGGCGTCCTGCGTGGCCGGAGTCGGAGCGCCAGCGGAGCGACGGGCGCGCGCCCTGGCGGCGGCGCGTGCGGCCCGTCAAGGGCCGCCTTGAAGACGTACAGAAACTTTGAACCACTTCGCCGGCAGCCGGCCGGCCTCGGCTCCTCGGGCAACGGCCACGGGATGGCGCCGACCCGGTCTGCTTCGTACGCTGGCGGCATGGCCGCCCTCGTCGAGACCGCCCGGGACATCGCACGAACTCTGCTGGAGAGTCCGTTGCCTCGGCGGTGGAGTCACGTCCAGGCGGTCGCTGCCAGAGCTGACCGGATCAGTGCAGCGGTGCCGGCCGAAGACCGTGACGTGTTGGTGGCGTCGGCGTGGCTGCATGACGTCGGCTACAGCCCCGATCTGGTCGACACCGGCTTCCACTCTCTCGACGGTGGCCGCTGGCTCCGCCATGAGCGGTTCGATGAGCGGATTGCCGCCCTGGTCGCTCACCACTCGTGCGCCTGGTTGGAAGCCGAGGAACGCGGGCTGGGTGAGGTTCTAGCCGCCGAGTTCCCTCGGGAGCAGACTGCGGTAACCGATGCGCTCTGCTGTTCGGATATGACCACTGGCCCGGATGGGCAGGAGTTCGAAGTTCTCGACCGGCTGGCAGAGATCCGATCGCGGTACGGGCCGGAACACCTCGTCACCCGGTTCATCGATCGGGCCGAACCGGAGATCGTCGCCGCTGTTCAGCGGACCGAACGCCGGCTTGCCGGCGGCGTCGTTCAGCCGATGTAGGGCTTGCTTCGTCCCTCATAGCCGTGGTCGATCCGGAGCCGCATCGACCTATGGATCCGGAGGTTGTCAAGCTCGGACTGCGGCACCCATCGGA
The DNA here is from genome assembly GCF_042670805.1 of Micromonospora sp. NPDC057141. Lineage (NCBI taxonomy): Bacteria > Bacillati > Actinomycetota > Actinomycetes > Micromonosporales > Micromonosporaceae > Micromonospora > Micromonospora sp. NPDC057141. The sequence continues at coordinate 2,162 of NZ_JBHUVA010000012.1, forward strand.
CTTCTGCTGACTCGTCGCTCGTCCTGGGCGCTCCATCGACGTATCGGGCGCGGAAGCAGATCGAGAACTGTTGCCGTACCTCTCCGTCGCTGTACTCCACCAGGTGCTTCGGGTCGGTGTAGATACCCACCACGTCGATTACCTCGACGTCGATCCCGGTTTCCTCCCGGGTTTCCCGGACGGCGGTTTCGGCGATGTACTCGCCGAAGTCCTGAGCACCGCCCGGCAGCGCCCACAGGCCGTTGTCGGTCCGTCGGATCAGCAGCACCCTGCCGTGCTCGTCCTGAACGAAGACGGTCACCGCAGCAACGATGCTGTTCGGCTTCGGCGCGCTGGGGTTGTTGTAGTGCTCGGTCCTCGCCATGTCCCCTAGGCTGCCACAGCCGCAGGCCAGATCGGACGACCGCTCGACCACACCCGGTCGAAGCTGTCCGCGTACGTGTCGAACAGCTCACCGGCCGACAGCCGTCGAAGGTGCAGGACCGGGGCGTGCGCGGCTGGGAAGCCGTAGGCGTGCGTGTTGACCAAGAGTTCGTCGTCGAAGCGGTACATCGAGTTGTACAGCGTCGTCCCGTGGTAGCGGGCAAACACACCGGGCACCCCGCGAAGCTGGTTGTAGAACGCCAGCACGTTACGAACCTTGCCGGCCATCGCGTCCCCGATCCCCTCCTCAGCGCCCCGGGCCGCGACTGCCTCGGACTCTGGGTCGCCCAGCAGGATCCGTACGCTTGTCCCCGCCTGGGCCTTCGCTCTCAAGTCCTTAATCAGGGTCGGCACCTGTTCAGGCAGGAACAACCCGGCGTACACCAGGATTCCAATTTCCTCGGTGCTCTGTTGGATCAACCGGGTCCAGACATCGAACGGGATCGCGGCGCGTCGCGGATAGACGTGGACAAGCTCCGACTCGGCGACCCGGACAGCTCGTTCGGGGGTGACGGCGTTCGGCCACAGGTACGCCTCTCGTTCTTGCAGAACGGCAGCGAGCGCGTGTCGGTGGCGGGGGTAGGGAACCCGGTCCAAGGTGATCCACCGCTCGACCGTCTTCGCGTTCACGTCGAGCTTGTCGGCCAGCTCGTACGTGGACAGGCCGACCTTCAGCATCGCTTCGCGTAGCCGCTCATTCGCCATCGTCTTCTCCTCGGACGCGGGGGACGACTTGAGTATAGCGAAGACGTCCCAAGACGTACAGAGTGCGTGGTGATGGCGTTACGGCTGGTCAGGCCAGAGTGGACACATCGAACGAGCACTCGTCCACAAGGGACGCGCTCAAGACACAGGAGGCTTGAAAGTGAAGCTGTACGTGGACACCAAGGCGAAGCAGGTGACGGTGTCGAGGGACCCCGAGCCGAAGAACGACCAGAACGGCAACCAGCGGTCCGAGAAGGGAACGGGCCGGCTCATGTGGTCCACCCAGGTCTTCGTTCTCGACGAGACCGGCGGTGAGGTCATCTCCATCACCACGGCGGGTGAGAAGCCGAGCGTGATGGTGGGACAGCTCATCGACGTCGAGCAGCTGGAGGCCATCCCGTGGGCGACCAACGGGCGTAACGGCGTCGCGTTCCGTGCGATCTCGCTGAAGCCGAAGGCTGGTTCGGCGGCAAAGTAGTCCTTCGCACATCGTGCTGTGTGAAGCCTGCGGTGTCTCCTGAAGCGGTCTACGGTCCGCTCTCCTGATCCACCTTGAGTCCGGGAGCGTTACTGGCTCCTACTCTCCCGGCCTCGGCAATCCATCGGGTTGCCGCCAACCATTGCACGGGGCCGGTCTGGCCTTTCGTGCCCGCCGGCCCCCTGCCGGTTCTTCCCTCTATCCCATGCAGCCGCCGGCTGCACTCACGAGGAGGAACACATGTTCCGTTACTACGTCACCTTTTTCCACACCACGGCTGATGGTGTGCAGGTTGAGTACTTCGAGTACCAGCCGGCCAGCCCGATTCGGGGCTATGACGACATCGTCAAACTGACTGACCTCATTCGCGGCTGGGGCCGCAAGCAGGTCACCGTGCTGGGCTTCTCGCCCATGGCGGACGAGGAGTAAATCACCCTCGAACGCTGACTGATCTGAAATTCGAGCTCGGGGCCGGTACTGGCTCCTACACCTGCCGGCCCCGGGCTCTCCAACCCATCCAGCCCAATCGCTTGGGAGGACGTGTCATGTCCAAGTCTAGCCCTCGCCGCTCGTTCGGGCGGAAGTCAACCGGAACCGTGACAGTCATCGAGGCCAAGGTCCACCGGTCCTCGGCCCGGAACGCCCGGATGGCGTTCATCCTCGCTGCGGTCATCATCGGCATCTTGACGGCCGTGGTGGCCGCTTCCTACGTACACCCGATCATCGGGCTGTTCATCGGCGTGGCCGTCGGCGTCCCGTGCGGCTTCCTGGCCTGGCTCCTGGTTCGCGTCTGGCCGGTGCTGCGGCTGCTGTGGTGGTGGACTCCCGAAATCGTCCTGACCACTCTGCTGCTCGCGGGCTGGGTGCAGCTCGCCACCCACACCTCGACCCTGGTCACCTTGGCCGTCGTCGCCGTCGTCCTCGGCGTTCCGGCCGCTGTCCCCGTTACCCGCCGCCAGGTCGTCGCCTGGGTGTGGTGCCTGATCGTGCGCCACCGGCTGCGGGTGTGCTTCGCACAGTTCATTGTCGCCAACCAGTCCGGTTCCCTCCCGCTGATCTTGTGGGCTCGTCCGACGCCGGTCGGTGAGCGGGTCTGGGTCTACCTGCGGCCCGGTCTGTCCCTGGCGGACCTGGAAGGCCGCCTCGACAAGATCGCCGTCACCTGCCACGCCTCGTCCGTCCTGGTCGAGCGGGCCGCCGACGGCAACGCCGCCTATCTGCGGTTCGACATCAAGCGCCGTGAGGTGCTCACGGCAACCGTCACGTCCCCGCTGGCCGACGTCATCACCTCCGACGCCCCGGCCACCGACCGGCCGACGCCGGTCGTCCCCACCGCCCTGGACCTGTCCGACGTCCAGGCCCCCACCATCGCGCTGCCCGTTCAGCAGCCCAGGAAGCCGGCCGCCACGTCGGCCAACGGCAGCAAGCCGGCCGCCACGCCGTCGCCCGAGGGCGGCGACGACCTCTCCGACTGGATCTGACCCCACCCAACCCCGGCCGCGGGGAGCCCGACGGGCTCCTTCGTGTGGCTTCCCGCGCCCACCAACGCCCAAGGAGGGCACCAATGACCACGGCAACCGCCCCGACCGCCGGCATTCCGGTGGGGCCCGGCCTGTCGATGTTCGACCCGATCTTTCTCGGCATCGACGAGTTCGGCCAGCCCGTCTACGTCACCCTCGCCTACCGCAACCTCCTCGCCGGTGGCGAGCCCGGCGGAGGCAAGTCCGGCCTGCTCAACGCCATCGCCGCCCACGCGGCGCTGTCGGCGGACTCCCGGCTCGTGCTGCTGGACGGCAAGCTCGTCGAGCTGGGCCAGTGGGAAGACTGCGCCGACGCCTTCATCGGCCCCGACATCACCGCCGCTCTCGACGTCCTGCGACGCCTTCAGCAGGTGATGAACAACCGGTACGCCTGGCTGCGTGCCCACGGGCGGCGCAAGGTCACCGCCGCCGACGGCCTGTCCGTCATCACCGTCCTGGTCGACGAGATCGCCTTCTACTCCGCCACGATCGGCGGCAAGCAGGAACAGGAAGAGTTCGTCGCCCTGCTGCGGGACCTGGTCGCCCGGGGTCGGGCCGCCGGCATTCCCGTCGTCGCCGCCACCCAGCGGCCGTCCTTCGACATCATCCCCACCAGCCTGCGGGACCTGTTCGGCTACCGCGCCGCGTTCCGCTGCACCACCCCGAACAGCTCCAACATCGTCCTCGGCCACGGCTGGGCCGAGCAGGGCTACTCCGCCACCGACATCGCCCCGACCAACCAGGGTGCGGCCTACCTCATCGCCGAGGGCGGCGTTCCCCGCCGCATCAAGGTCGCGTACCTGTCCGACGCCCAGATCGCCGGCATTGCCGACTACGCGGCCTGGGTCCGGCGTCCCAGCGGCATCAGCACCCCGACCGGCTCTTCTTCTGACTGGGGGATCGCGGCATGACCACCCGGGAGCGCGCCGTCATTCGCATCAACAACCAGCGGGCCGCCCAGTACACCGAACTGTGGGTCATCGGCACCCCGCAGGACCTGGCCCTCATGTTCGAGGCCGCCAACCGCACCGGGCGGCTCGTCTTCGTCTCCGCGCCCATCCCGATGGGCGGCGACGACATCCGTTTCCGCCGCTACGTGCGGCTCCGCAACCAGTAGCAGTCGACAGGACCGGACCACGCCTGGCAGCAACGCCGGTCCTGCCGACCTCCACCAACGCCCTCGAAAGGACGTGGTTGCCATGAAGGCTACCCAAATCCCACCCCACGCCGGAACGGTCACTCCCGCTGACCTGCTCCGGATGGCTGCCCTCTACCTGCGCCGGCACGGCTGGCACCAGGGCGCCTACTACGCCGACCCCGACCACCTGACCCCGCCGGCCTGCGCCGCCGGGGCGATCGGCATGGCCAGCACCGGGCACCAGGTCGACAACTTCTTGCAGCTCGACCAGCTCGACGACGACCAGCACGCCGACACCCTGGCCACCCTCGCCGCTTTCGTCGACTACCTCGACACGCACGAGCCGGTCTTCTACGTCGATGAAGACGGCTTCCTCGTCGACGAGCACGGCTGGCCCTTCTCGTGGAACGACGACCCGGCTCGCACCGCCGAGCAGGTCGTCACCGCCCTTGAGGCCGCCGCCGACGAGTGGGACTCCCTCCACACCACCGGAGGCGAGAACCGATGAGCACCGTCAAGAAGTCCTTGACGCCCCACCTGCCCCGGCCCAAGCGCCGGGAGGTCGTCGAGAACGACGAGTTCGCCGCCTTCGCCCGGCGCATCATCCGCGCCCACGGCCGCCGCGTCGCCACCGGAGACGTCGAAGCCCTCCGCGACCTGCTCGCCCTGTCCGACGCCATCGATCAGGCCGTCGCCGAAGCCGTCATCGGCCTGCGGGCCTTCGGCTACTCCTGGGCCGAGATCGGCTCCCGCCTCGGCATCTCCCGCCAGGCCGCCCAGCAGCGCTGGGGAGACCGGTGATGACCACCTACTACGACCCGACCGGCACCCGCTTCGGGTTCCCCACCTTCCCGTACCGGATGGCACCCGACGGCCTGGCCACCCTGCGGCAGCTCCGCGCCGCCGGCCTGCGCCCCGGCGGACACGACCCCGTCGCCCAGATCCTCTGGCGTCGCGGTAAGCGCGTCGCCTACCTCTACCGCCTCGACCACGCCAAGCCCAAGCGGACCGCCACCCCCGCCCAGCGGGAGGCCATCGGCAAGGCGCTGCGTGCCCGGCGTACCTGCGCCGTCTGCGGGCTGCTCCAGCCCTACTACATCCCCCGCCGCTACGGCTGCTGCCTCGACTGCCACGGAGGCCACTGACCATGACTATCAAGACTCCGGCCAGCGCCGGCCCTCGCCTGGAGGGCGTCGTCCTGGTCCTCATCCTCATCGCCGTCGCCGGCTTCGCCGGGGCCGCCTCGTTCACCCACGTCAAAGACTGGACCCTCGCCAACTCCCCCACCGGCACGGGGCAGTGGTTCGGCTGGGCCAACGCCGTCATCTCCGAACTCGTCCCCATCGCCTGCCTACTCACCATCCGCCGACGTCGCCGGGTCGGCGCTCCCATCGGCTACCCGCTGTTCCTGCTCATCGCCGCCGCCGGCCTCTCCCTCGCCGCGCAGCTCGCGGTCGCCAAGCCCGGCATCTCCGGGTGGCTCCTGTCCGCCGTGCCCGCGCTGGCGTTCATGGCCCTGGTGAAACTCGTCCTCGCCCCCGCCGGAGGCGACAACCACACCCCGCCGGCCGCCAAGCCGGCCGAACCCATTCACGCCCAGGTGGCCGAGCCGGTCACCACCGAACCGGCCCCGCCGGCCGCCATCACCCCGACTCCCGCCCCGGTTCCCGAGCCGACCCCGGCCGCCACCCCGGAACCCGTCACCGCACCGGCACCGGAGCCGGTCGACGTCCCCACCCACCTGCTGCCCATGGCCCGCTTCGCCGCCGTGCAGCACGAGCAGAACACCGGGTCACCGATCACCCCGGCCGAACTCGCCGACCGGCTCGACGTCACCCCGGCCGTCGCCGGGCAGCTCCTCACCACCCTGACCGGTGGTGGTGCCCGATGACCTTCGTCATCGTCGACGTCGAACACGTCATCCACACCTGCCCCGTCCACCCCGACGGACACCCGTACGACATCCGGCGCACCGTCGTCGACGTCATCCCCGGCGGTCCCTGCCGGGCACCGGTCACCGTCCGCTGCGGCGGGCAGACCGTCCAGATCCCCTGTCACCGGCACGAGCCGGCCAAGCGCCAGTGTGGTGCCTGCCGGGTCATCGTCACCGAACGCTCCATCACCACCCGCACCCCGAACGGGGCTGCGGCCTGATGGCCTCGACGCTGGACCTCACCCCCCGCGCTTCGGCCCGGGGGGTGGGCTCGAACGCCGACACCATCCCGCCCGTCCACGACTACACCGCCGCCGGGGCCGCGTTCAACCGCGCCACCCGCCCCGACTACTTCGGCTGGATCGAACACGTCCGCGCCGCCGCCGGCTGCACCCGCCCCATCCGCCTCGCCGGGCAGCTCCTCACCGTCGACACCGCCACCGGCCGCGTCGTCGACCAGCGGCACACCGACGGCATGCCCGACGCGGTCATCTACACCCCCTGCGGCAACCGCCGGGCCACCGTCTGCCCCGCCTGCGCCCACACCTACCAACGCGACGCGTACCAGCTCCTGCGCGCCGGCCTCGTCGGCGGCAAGGGCGTCCCCGACACGGTCGCCCGGCACCCCGCCGTGTTCCCCACCTTCACCGCACCCTCCTTCGGGCCGGTCCACGTCCGGGCCGTCCGGAAGCACACCTGCGCCGACCGCAAGCGCTGCGACTGTCGACCCGACCCCTGCCACGCCCGACGCGCCACCGACCCGGCCGCCGGCCGCTGCCCCCACGGCCGCCCCGCCGCCTGCTGGGCCCGCCACGAACCCGCAGACGCCGTCCTCGGCCAACCGCTGTGCCTCGACTGCTACGACCACGATCACCAGGTCGTCTGGAACCTCTACTCCGGCGAACTGTGGCACCGCACCAAGCAGGCCGCGGAACGGCACCTCGCCAAGCTCGCCCGCCGCCGCGGCATCCCCCGCGTCCAGATCGTCACCGCCTCCGGCAACACCCGCACCGTCCCACCGGTCCGGCTCTCTCATGGCAAGGCCGCCGAGTTCCAGGCACGCGGCGCGGTCCACTTCCACGCCCTCGTACGCCTCGACGGCGTCGACCCCGACGACCCCGCCGCCGTCGTCCCACCACCGGCCGCGTTCACCGTCGCCGACCTCGTTGACGCGCTCCGGCACGCCGCCGCACAGGTCGCGTTCGCCACCCCCGGCCACCCCGACCGGCCCGACGGCTGGCCGATCGCCTGGGGCGAGCAGCTCGATATCCGACCCATCACGCTGACCGGGCGCGGCGAGATCACCGACAGCATGGTTGCCGGCTACCTTGCCAAGTACGCCACCAAGAGCACCGAGGTAACCGGGCACCGCTCCGTCAGGCTCACCGCCGACACCATCGGCGAACACGCCGACCCCGACGGCGACCACGCCGCCCGCCTCATCGACGCCTGCTGGCGACTCGGCCGACCCACCGGCACCCCGGCCCTCCTCTCCCAGCGACCCCGCGACACCCGACCCCGACCCGGCTTCGTCGACCGCTGGGAGTGCCCCGACTGCGGCACCCACACCCGGTACGCCGCCTGCCCCGTCTGCGTCGCCCACCGTCAAGCCGCCCTTGACACCGAACCGACGCAACCGGCCAACCCCAACCCGTACGCCCGACTGCGCCGCTGGGCGCACATGCTCGGCTTCGGCGGCCACTTCCTCACCAAGGCCCGCCGCTACTCGGTCACCTTCCAACTCCTGCGCGACGCCCGCCGCGACCACCGCCAACGCGAGGACCAGGACCACGCGCACCCGGCCACCGGCAGCCCGCTCGTCGACGAGCACGACGACACCACCCTGATCGTCGGCACCCTCACCTTCGCCGGGGTCGGCTGGCACACCACCGGAGACGCCCTCCTCGCCAACACCGCCGCCGCCATGGCCCGGGAGCGACACGCCGCCGGCCGCGAGGAACTGGCCCACGAACTCGGCACCACCCCGGCCGGCACGACACCTGCCGCCGCATGAGCCCCTCTCAGACGCACGAGAAAGGCAGACGTTGGACACCCCCACCCCGATCACTCCCCGCGTGCTGCGCGTCGAGGAAGCTGCTCGGGCGCTCGGTATCGGGCGCTCGCTGGTCTACGAACTGATCCGCTCCGGCCGGCTCCGCTCGTTCAAGGTCGGAAGTCGCCGGCTCATCCCCGCCTCGGCGATCGACGAGGCGATCACGACTCTCCTGGAGGAAGCAGCCTGATGCCCCGGCAACCCAAGAAGCGCCAAGCCACCGGCGGTCGCAACCCGAACGGCGAGGGTTCGATCTACCAGCGATCCAGTGACGGCCGCTGGGTCGGGCAGGCTTACGTCCTCACCACGGAGGGCACCCGGAAGCGGAAGTTCGTCTACGGGGCCACCTGGGATGAGGCACACACCAAGCTCGTCGAGCTGAAGTCGCGCTCCCAGCGGGGCATTCCCACCCCCGACCGGGCCTGGAAGATCGCCGACTATCTGCCGTACTGGCTGTCCGCGTACGTGACCGATCTCAAGCCCACCACGGCCCGTGGGTACGAGAGCGCTGTCCGGCTGCACCTGGTGCCCGCCCTCGGCACCAAGCGGCTCGACACCATGCAGGTTCAGCACGTGAAGACGTTCATGAACGACTTCCGCGTCAAGTGCCTCTGCTGCACCGCCGGACTCGACAGGACCCGTCGGCCGGCCCGGCAGTGCTGCTCGGCCGGTCGTTGCTGCAAGCGTTACCCGAGTTCCCGACAGATCCAGTTCGTTCACGCGGTGCTGCGCAACGCCCTGCAACACGCCATGCGGGAGGAACTGGTGGCGCGCAACGTCGCCAAGCTGGTCCGTGTCCCCGCACCGCGATACCGGGTCGGCAAGGGCCTGACCGTCGAGCAGGTCCGCAAGCTGCTCGCCGCGACCGAGGGCCACCGGTTGCACCCGCTCTACGTCGTGGCGGCCACGCTCGGGCTTCGGCGCGGGGAACTGCTCGGGCTGCGCTGGTCGGACCTGGACCTCGACGCCGGCACCGCCGCGATCGGTCAGACCGTCCAGCGGACTGCCACCGGGCTGCACCTGCAAGACACCAAGACCGAGGAGTCGGAGAGCATCCTTCCCCTGCCCGAATGGACCTGGCTGGTGCTGCTCGACCACCAGGAGCGTCAGCGCCGGGAACGCGCCCGGCTGGCCGAGGTGTGGCAGGAACACGGCCTCGTCTTCCCCTCCGAGGTCGGCACCCCGATGGAGCCCCGCAACCTGAACCGCCACTTCGCGGCGCTGCGGGAGCGGGCCGGTTGTCCGGACGTCCGGCTACACGACCTACGGCACACCGTCGTGTCCCTGCTGATGGAGCTGGGCGTCCCGCCGCACGTCGTCCAGGCCATCGCCCGGCACGCCGATGTGAAGCTGACCCTCAAGGTGTACTCACACGCCAACCTCGACGCCATGCGCCAGGCGCTCGGCAAGCTCGACGGGCGGCTGTCGTGACCGGCGTTGCTGTCACCGTTGCTGTCAGCGGCCGAATTATCGATCTTCGGAAGCGCTCCCGCGCTGGTGGTGATGGGTGGGCGCGGCAGGTTTCGAACCTGCGACCCCTCGCTTGTAAGGCGAGTGCTCTCCCACTGAGCTACGCGCCCCGAACGCCCGCACGGCGGGCCGGAGTCCGGCAAGCTTACCCTGCCGACTCCGGCCCGACGCGCCGGTGTGCCCGTGGTGGGCTCAGGCGGCGACGGCGTCCGCCAGCGCCTTGCGCCAGCCCTGCTGGTCGCGCGCCTCGCCCGGCATGTTCATCTCGGCGAACCGGACGACGCCGGCCTTGTCGATCACGAACGTGCCCCGGTTGGCGATGCCCGCGACGTCGTTGAAGACGCCGTACGCCTGGGCGACCGCGCCGTGCGGCCAGAAGTCGGCCAGCAGCGGGAACTGGTAGCCCTCCTTCTCGGCCCAGATCTTGTGGGCGTAGACCGAGTCCACGCTCGTGGTGAGCACCTGCACGTCGTCGTTGACGTACTCGTTGAGGTTGTCCCGCACCTCGCAGAGCTCGCCCTGGCAGATGCCGGTGAAGGCGAGCGGGTAGAAGACCAGCAGCACGGTGCGCTTGCCACGGAAGTCCGACAACCGGACCTCCTGGTTGTTCTGGTCCTTGAGCACGAAGTCCGGCGCCTCGGCGCCAACCTCGATCGGCATGCGAGCTCCTTGGGTCGATTCTGGAGGTGGCATCAGCCTGCCACACCGGGAGGCGCGGGCCACCGGGTGTGGCCGGCCCCACGCGGGGGACCGGACGGCCTACTTCTCGGCCTGGCTGGCCTACTTCTTGGCCTTGGCACCCCGGCGCAGCACGAGGCGGGCGCCGCTCCAGTCCCGGCCTGCGTTGACCGTGGACGTCTGTTGCAGGCCAGCGGTGGGCGCGGACTCCGCGACCTCGCTCGGCTCGACGTGGCCCTCCCGCCCGGCCTTGGGGGTCAGCAGCCACACGACGCCGTTGTCGGCCAGCGGGCCGAGGGCGTCGACGAGCAGCTCGAAGAGGTCACCGTCGCCGTCTCGGTACCAGACCAGCACCGCGTCGACCACCTCGTCGGTGTCCTCGTCGACCAGCTCTCCACAGCGGTCGGTCAGGGCGTCCCGGAGATCCTGGTCGACGTCCTCGTCGTACCCCATCTCCATGACGACCATCCCCGGCTCGATACCGAACCGGTCCGCCAGGAGACGTACCCCGTCGGCGGCCTGACCAGCGGTCGCGCTCACTGTCGCGTGCCTCCTCATCTCGTCCCTGCTCGCGGCGTCGCGGTGACGCCGTCAGGCAAAGTCCACACACTCGCGGCCCCCCGCGCAAGTGGCGCACCGGGTGGAACGGAATTTACCGTGCCAGCAGCGTACGGGCACCCTGGGTGATGGCATCTTCGGTGACCAGCACCTGACGTGCTGCCGGACCTAATGGTACAAAAGAGTCAACTGCGGCCACCCGCCGCGCCGCACCGACGTACCCGCCGTCGACCAGCGCCGCGAGCACCCCCTCGCCGACCCCTCCGGAGCGGCGGGTCTCGTCCACGACCAGCACCCGGCCGGTCGCCGAGGCCTCCCGGACGATGTCCGCGACCGGCAGCGGCGCGATCCAGCGCAGGTCGACCACGCGACTGCCGACCCCCTCGTCGGCCAGGGTGGCGGCGGCGCGCAGCGACATCGACACCCCGTTACCGAAAGTGACGATCGTGACGTCCTCGGCGGAGCCGACGCCGTACACCCGGGCCCGGCCGATCGGCGCGTGGCCGGCGGCCCACGCGCCCGGCTCGGCATAGTCGGCCAGCCACTCGCCGTCGCCCTCGGCGTACAGGCCGCGGGTGTGGTAGAGCGCGATCGGCTCCACCAGGACGCAGACGCTGCCGTCGACCGCCGAGCTCGCCAGGCAGGTACGCACCATCGCGGCGGCGTCGTCCGGCCGCGCCGGCACCGCGATCACCAGCCCGGGCACGTCCCGCAGCACGGCCAGCGAGTTGTCGTTGTGGAAGTGCCCGCCGAAACCCTCCTGGTACGCCAGCCCCGGCACCCGCACCACCATCGGGTTGCGGAACGCCCCCGAGGAGAGGAACCGCATCGTCGCCGCCTCGCCACGCAGCTGGTCCTCGGCGTTGTGCAGGTACGCCAGATACTGGATCTCCGGCACCGGCAGCAACCCGGCCAGCCCGGCGCCCAGCCCGAGCCCGAGGATCGACGTCTCGTCGAGCAGCGTGTCGAAGACCCGCGCCGCGCCGTACCGGTCGCGCAGCCCCTTCGTCACCCCGTACACCCCGCCCCTGGCGGCGACGTCCTCGCCGAAGACGACCATCCCCGGGTGATCGAGCATGCCGTCGGCGAGGGCGGCGTTGATGCTCTGCGCCAGGGTGAGCGGGCCGGCCGCCTCGGGCAGCCGGCCGCCGAACACGTCCGCGCGGGCCGCCGCGCCGGGCCCGCCGGCCCGGGCCGCCGCGTCGGCGACCGCGCGGGCCACCCGGGCCGGGCGGCGGGGCGCGATCTCGGCGACCACCTCGGCCGCGGAGGCGAGTTTCGGTTCGCCGAGCACCTCCTCGGCGATCCGGCGTACCTGCCAGCCGCGCTCGTCGTAGCGGGCCAGCAACTCCCCGGCCGTGGCGACGCCCGCCTCCACCAGAAGCCGGGCGGTGGCCAGCACCGGATCCCGGTCCAGGTCCGCGGCGATCTCGCCGGAGCTGCGGTACGCGGTCTCGGCGTCCGCCCCGGCGTGCCCCATCAGCCGCACGGTGGTCAGATGCAGCACGGCTGGCCGCCGGTGCCGGCGCACCCAGCCGGCCGCCTCCACCGCCGCCTCGTACGCCCGCACCGGGTCCGTGCCGTCGGCGGAGAAGTAGCGGATGCCCGGCTTGGCCCGCAGGGTCGCCTCCACCCAGCCCTTCGGGGACCGGACGCTGCTGCCGAGCCCGTTGTCCTCGCAGACGAAGAGCACCGGGATGCGCAGGCCGGTGTGGTCGTACCAGCCGGCGGTGTTGAACGCGGCGGCGGCGCTGGCATGGTTGACCGAGGCCTCGCCGAACGAGCAGACCACGATCGCGTCCGGCGGCCACGGCGAGCGGGGCGGCTGCCCGACGTCGCCGAGCGGGTCCGCCCCGGCGCGCCGCCCGACCGCGTCGCGGCGGCGCAGCCGCTCCAGGGCCAGCCCCGCGCCGACCGCCCGGGGCAGGTGCGAGGCGATGGTGGAAGTGGTCGGGACGATCGCGAGGTCGGCCCGGCCGAAGACCTTGTGCCGGCCCCCGGCGATCGGCTCCCGGGCCGAGGCGACCATCCCGCGCAGCACGTCCCGGGCCGCCCCGGCGTACGCGTCCTCCCGGCCGGCCGCACCGTCGCGGCCCACCGCCGCACCGTCGGCCGCACCGTCCGCGGCCTGCGCCTCGGTCGCGGTCGCGGCCTCGGCCGGAGGCTCCGCCCCGGAGACGGTGGCCTCCCCATCGGGTGCCGGGACGGCGGTCTCCCCCTCCGGCCCCGGGAAGGCGACCTCCCCGGCGGCCTGAGCGGCGCGCAGGCAGTAGAACGCGCCCGAGCGGTAGTGCAACAGGGCCGGGTCGCCGGGGCGCAGCGCGGCGGCGACCGCGGCGTTGCCCTCGTGGCCGGCGGAACCGATGGTGTAGAAGCCCTCGCCGAAGCTGCGTAGCCACCGCCCGGCGAGGTCCAACTGCCGGCTGGTGGCCTGGGCGTCGAAGAGGTCCAGCAGTTGCGCCCCGGTCAGCGGTGCGTCGTCGCGGACCCGCTCGGCCGGGTCACGTCGCCCGGGCGCGGCGGCGAGCCCGGCGAGGGCCTCCCGGAACCGGTCGTCGAGATCTTGCGGGGTGGTCACGTCCGACAGCATTACCGACGCGGCGGCCGGTCGCCCACTCAGACACGGCCCGCCCGGGACGGGTCGCGCTCGCCGCTGTCCCCGGGGCTGGTCACCGCGAGGCGCACTCCTCGGGGCAGCCCCCGTCGAAGCCCGGTCCGGGCAAGGAGGGGCCCCTTGTTAACGCCTGCGGTAGAGAAGGGTCCCCTTCTCACCCTCGCTCCCCCGCCGGCACCCCTCCCACCGGTCCCGCCCGCTCCCGCCCAGCGGGTGTTAACAGGGGCCCCTGTTCGACAAAAAGCGATAACAAGGGGCCCTTCACTTCCACCTCACGGCCATCGGCGGATGCGCGGCCTGCTCTCCGGCGCGGCCGGCGCGGTGGCCGGGCTGCCCGTGGCGGCCGGCGCGGCGCCGGCCCCGTGGAGCCTGCCGTCGGCGCTGGCCATGTCGCCTCGTCTCCTGCTCGCAGTAACGAGTACGAGAAGGGCACGTACACCCCTGAGGAGTCGGCACGCGGGGTGTCTGTCAGCCGGGCAGGAACGAGAAGCGGACCTTGCGGGTGGGGTTGTCGCTGTTGGTGTCGACCAGGCAGATCGACTGCCAGGTGCCGAGCGCGAGCCGCCCGTCGATCACCGGCAGGGTCGCGTACGGGGGGACGAGGGCGGGCAGCACGTGGTCGCGCCCGTGCCCGGGCGAGCCGTGCCGGTGCCGCCAGCGGCCGTCGGTGGGCAGCAGGTCGTCAAGTGCCCGGAGCAGGTCGTCGTCGGAGCCGGACCCGGTCTCGATGACGGCGAGGCCGGCGGTGGCGTGCGGCACGAAGACGTGCAGCAGGCCGTCGCCGGCGCCGGAGACGAACCGTTCCGCCTCGGCGGTGAGGTCCCGGACGGTCGGTCGGGAGCCGGTCTGGACGGTGATCACCTCGGTGCGCATAGGGCGCATTCTGCCGCCGTGGCCCTGGGCTGTCAGCCGGGACCGGTCTGCTCGGCCGGGGCCCGCGCCGGTCCAGCGTCGGTCAGCCGGGGCCCGGGTCGCCGGCCCCGCGCCGGCCGCCGGCGCGGCTGAGCAGCACCAGGCCTGCGGCGAGCAGGGCCAGGCCGAGCAGCCCGACCGGGGCGGCGTCGAGTTGGCCGCCGGCGAGACCGAGCACCGACAGCAGGAGGGTGAGCGCTCCGGCCAGCACGAGTGCGCTCGCCACGGCTCGCAGCATCGTCATGGGTCGACGGTAGGAGACGCCCGCAAGTCGCTCGAAAGTTACCGGCGGGTACCTGTGTTGAGCGTCGCGTCTGGGGGAGCCAGACGTGACGAAAAGCGTCGACAGAAGGCAGGATGAACGTCTAGAGACCTATCCCACACACAACCGAGGGAACGCCTGTGGCCACGGAACGCAAGCGCCCGGTGATCACCGCCGGTCTGCCGAGCCAGCTTCCGGACATCGACCCCGAAGAGACCGGCGAATGGGTCGAGTCACTCGACGGTGTCATCGACGAGCGTGGAACCAAACGCGCCCGGTACGTGATGCTGCGCCTGCTGGAGCGCGCGCGGGAGCGCCAGGTCGGGGTGCCGTCGCTGACCACCACCGACTACATCAACACCATTCCGCCGGAGCGCGAACCGTGGTTCCCGGGTGACGAGCACATCGAGCGGCGGCTCCGGGCGTACGTCCGGTGGAACGCGGCGATGCTGGTGCACCGCGCGCAGCGCCCGGAGATCGGCGTCGGTGGGCACATCTCGACGTTCGCCAGCTCCGCATCGCTCTACGAGGTGGGCTTCAACCACTTCTTCCGGGGCAAGGACCACCCGGGCGGCGGCGACCACATCTTCTACCAGGGCCACGCCTCGCCGGGCATGTACGCGCGGGCGTTCCTGGAGGGGCGGCTGAGCGAGAACCAGCTCGACGGGTTCCGCCAGGAGCTGTCCCACCCGGGCGGCGGGCTGCCGTCGTACCCGCACCCGCGGCTGATGCCGGACTTCTGGGAGTTCCCGACCGTCTCGATGGGCCTCGGCCCGCTGAACGCGATCTACCAGGCCCGGTTCAACCGCTACCTGCACCACCGGGGCATCAGGGACACCTCGCAGCAGCACGTGTGGGCGTTCCTCGGCGACGGCGAGATGGACGAGGTCGAGTCGCTCGGCGCGATCGGCGTGGCCGCCCGCGAGGAGCTGGACAACCTCACCTTCGTGATCAACTGCAACCTCCAGCGGCTCGACGGCCCGGTCCGGGGCAACGGCAAGATCATGCAGGAGCTGGAGGCGTTCTTCCGGGGCGCCGGCTGGAACGTCATCAAGGTGGTCTGGGGCCGCGAGTGGGACCCGCTGCTCGCCGCCGACACCGACGGCGCGCTGGTCAACCTGATGAACACCACGCCCGACGGCGACTACCAGACCTACAAGGCGGAGTCCGGGGCGTACGTGCGGGAGCACTTCTTCGGCCGGGACGCGCGGACCCGCAAGATGGTCGAGGGGCTCACCGACGACGAGATCTGGAACCTCAAGCGGGGCGGCCACGACTACCGCAAGCTCTACGCGGCGTACAAGGCGGCGATGGAGCACACCGGCCAGCCGACGGTGATCCTGGCCAAGACGATCAAGGGCTGGACGCTCGGCTCGCACTTCGAGGGCCGCAACGCCACGCACCAGATGAAGAAGCTGACGCTGGACGACCTGAAGCTGTTCCGCGACCGGCTCTACCTGGACATCTCGGACAAGACGCTGGAGGAGAACCCCTACCTCCCGCCATACTTCACCCCGGGCGAGAAGTCCGACGAGATCGCGTACCTGCGGGAGCGGCGGGAGCAGCTCGGCGGTTACCTCCCCTCGCGGCGGACCGCCGGCAGGAAGCTGGCGATCCCGGGCAGCGAACGGTTCGCCGACGTCAAGCGCGGCTCGGGCAAGCAGAAGGTGGCCACCACGATGGCCTTCGTCCGCCTGCTCAAGGACGTGATGAAGGACAAGGAGTTCGGCAGGCGCTGGGTGCCGATCATCCCGGACGAGGCCCGCACGTTCGGCATGGACTCGCTGTTCCCGACGCAGAAGATCTACTCGCCGCACGGCCAGCGCTACACCTCGGTCGACCGGGAGCTGTTCCTGTCGTACAAGGAGTCGACGACCGGGCAGATCCTGCACGAGGGGATCAACGAGGCGGGCTCGGTGGCCTCGTTCACCGCGGCCGGCACCGCGTACGCCACGCACGGCGAGCCGATGATCCCGCTGTACATCTTCTACTCGATGTTCGGCTTCCAGCGCACCGGCGACGGGTTCTGGGCGGCGGCCGACCAGATGGCGCGGGGCTTCGTGCTCGGCGCGACCGCCGGGCGGACCACGCTGAACGGTGAGGGCCTCCAGCACGAGGACGGCCACTCGCTGCTGCTCGCCGCCACCAACCCGGCGGTGGTCGCCTACGACGCGGCGTTCGCGTTCGAGCTGGCGCACATCATGGAGAACGGCCTGCACCGGATGTACGGCGAGCGGCCGGAGAACATCTTCTACTACCTGACGGTCTACAACGAGCCGATCCACCAGCCGGCCGAGCCGGCCGACGTGGACGTCGAGGGGCTGCTCAGGGGAATCTACCGCTACTCCCCCGCGCCGAAGGTGGAGGGCGGCGGCCCGAGGGCCAACATCCTGGCCTCCGGCACCGGCATGCAGTGGGCGCTCAAGGCGCAGCAGCTGCTCGCCCAGGACTGGGGGGTGGCCGCCGACGTGTGGTCGGTGACCTCCTGGTCGGAGCTGCGCCGCGACGCGGTGGAGTGCGAGGAGCACAACCTGCTCAACCCGGGCGCGGAGCAGCGGGTGCCGTACATCCAGCAGAAGCTGGCCGACGCCGACGGGCCGAAGGTCGCGGTCAGCGACTGGATGCGCGCCGTACCGGACCTGATCGCCCGCTGGGTACCGGGCGACTACACCTCGCTCGGCACCGACGGGTTCGGCATGTCCGACACCCGGCACGCGCTGCGCCGGCACTTCCACGTCGACGCCGAGTCGGTGACGGTCGCGACACTGCGGCAGCTCGCCCTGCGCGGCGCGGTGCCGGCCCGGGTGCCGGCCGAGGCGGCGAAGAAGTACGCCATCGACGACGTCAACGCGGCGCCGGTCGGCGAGACGGGCGGCGACAGCTAGCTCGCGGACGCGACCCGAGGGGCCCGGCGCGATGTGCCGGGCCCCTCGGCGTGCCGGGCCCCTCGGCGTGCCGGCGGTGGTATGACCCGACCGGTATCCCCCACCATCTTGCCCCGACCACCAGGCGAACCCATTCTTCTCGATAGATGCCGCCGACGGTGGGGAGACGCCATGCGAGTCGTCCGAATCGGAGTCGCCCTGGCGGTCGGCGTCCTCGCGGCGTCGCTGCTCGGGTCGGGCCAACCCCTGGTCGCGCACTCGCCGGACACGCCCGCCGGGCGCGCCTCGGCACAGGAGTTCATGGCGCAGCGGGAGCCGACCCAGCGGTTGGCGGCCACGGCGGCGGCCACCTGCACCGGCGGTCAGGCCGCCGGCTACCCGTGCCGCAACGTCGACCTGTTGTCGTTCCTGCCGCTGGCCGACATCGGCGGCAGCCAGGCCAACGACATCTGGGGCTGGACCGACAGCCTGACCGGCCGGGAGTACGCGCTGGTGGGACGGCGCAACGGCACCTCGTTCGTCGACGTGTCCAACCCGACGGCCCCGGTCTACCTGGGCAGCCTCCCCGCGTACCAGAACCGCACCGCGATCTGGCGCGACATCAAGGTCTACCGCGACCACGCGTACGTGGTGGCCGACGTGTCGAGACACGGGATGCAGGTGTTCGACCTGACCCGGCTGCGCGGTGTCACCACCCCGCAGACCTGGACGGCGGACGCGCGGTACGGCCAGTTCGGCAACTCGCACAACATCGCCATCAACGAGGAGACCGGGTACGCGTACGCGGTCGGCACGAACACGTGCAGCGGCGGGCTGCACATGATCGACATCCGGACCCCGAAGTCGCCGGTCTCGGCCGGCTGCGTCAGCACCGACGGGTACACCCACGACACCCAGTGCGTGGTCTACCGGGGCCCCGACACCGCCTACACCGGGCGGGAGATCTGCGTGAACTCCAACGAGGACACCGTCACGGTGGTGGACGTGACCACCAAGTCGGCACCCCGGCAGCTGTCCCGCATCGGCTACACCGGGCAGGCGTACACCCACCAGGGGTGGTTCACCGATGACCAGCGGTACTTCCTGCTCGACGACGAGCTGGACGAGTCCCGGCGCGGGGTGAACACCCAGACGTACCTGTGGGACCTGGCCGACCTCGACGCGCCCCGGCACATCGGCACCTACAGCGCGCCCGCCGGGGTGGCGGCCACCGACCACAACCAGTACGTCAAGGGCAGGTACAGCTACCAGGCCAACTACCGGGCGGGGCTGCGCATCCTGGACCTGACCGAGGCGGCCAGCGGCCGGGCGACCGAGGCCGGTTACTTCGACATCTACCCGTCGAGCAACAGCAGCTCGATGAACGGGGCGTGGAGCACGTACCCGTACTTCCCCAGCGGGATCGTCGTGGTCAGCGGCATCGAGCAGGGGCTCTTCGTCCTCGCGCCCCGGCTGCCGTGACGACGACGCAACGCCGGTTGACCCTGGTGGAGACGCCCCTGGCGGGCCACCCCCACCAGGGGGACGCGCAGGCCCCGCCCCCGGCCGGTCGGATCGCCCGGGCCGTGGCGGCGGGGCTGGTCCTCGCCCTCACCCTCGCGCTCGGCTTCGCGGCGGGCCGGTTCGGCGGCCCGCCCGCCCCGGCGCGGACGGTGACGCCCGGTCCGGCCGGGCACGCCGACCACGAGCCGGCCGGGTTGCAGCTGTCCCGGGACGGCTACACCCTCGCCCTGGACACCACCGCCCTGACCGCCGGCCGGGCCGGGGAGCTGGCGTTCCGGATCACCGACGCGGCGGGCCTGCCGGTGACCGCCTTCCAGCCGATCCACGAACGGCTGATGCACCTGGTGCTGGTGTCGCGGGACCTGACCGGCTACCAGCACGTGCACCCGGAGCTGGGCGCGGACGGCACCTGGCGGGCGGCGGCCGGCCCGGCGGCGGCCGGCCCGCTGCGGGCGATCGCCGACTTCTGGCCCGTCGGCGCGGCACGCCAGGTGACGCTCGGGGCGGACGTCGCGGTGCCCGGCCGGTACGCGCCGAGGCCACCGGAGCAGCCGCAGGAGACCGTCGTCGTCGACGGGTACACGGTCACTCTCGACGGCGGCCTGCGCCCGGGCGAGGCGAACCAGGTCCTGGTGTGGCTGGGCCGCGACGGCCGGCCGGTGAACGACCTGCAACCGCACCTGGGTGCGTACGGGCACCTGGTCGCGTTGCGCCACGGCGACCTGGCCTACCTGCACGTGCACCCGGCGGCGGCGAGCCGGCCGAGTTCCGTGGTGGCGTTCGGGATGCAGGTGCCCTCGGCGGGCACGTACCGCCTCTTCTTCGAGTTCCGGCACCTCGACGTGGTGCACGTGGCCGCCTTCACGGTGACGGCCTGACGGCCTGACGGCCCCGGCACCGGCACCGGCACCGGCACCGGCACCGGCACCGGCACGATGTGACGGCGGTGGTCCGCCACGCCCCTGGGCGGGACGCGCCGGCCACCGCCGTCGCGGATGGCGCCGTGAGACGTGCCCCGCTCAGCCGACGGCGGCCAGGTCGGTCAGCCGGGCCAGCGAGTCCTCCAGGTCGGCGCCGACCCGCCGCAGCCCGAGCCGGAGGAGGGCGGCCTTGACCGGGCCGGCGGGCCAGCGTACGACGATGAGCCGCACGATGGTCCCGCCCTCCTCCTCGTCCGCGGTGAGCTGGACGTAGATCTCGGTGCGGGCCTCGGCCCGGGCACCGGCGCCCTTGGCGCGTTCCCGCCAGCCGATCAGGGTCGGCTCCTGGTAGGCGATCACCTCGGCCTCGTGCGCCGACCCGCGCCCGGCCTGGACCAGTTGTCGCCGGCCGAAGCCCTCCCCCGAGAGGACCTCCGCCGCACGAACTCCCGCCAGCCAGGCCGGCAACTGCTCGGCCCGCTGCACGACTTCCCAGACCGCTTCCACCGGCGCCATCACGTGCGCACTACGTTCGACGAGGATCATTTTCGTTCTTTCCCCCACTGAGGACATCCGCGATATTCGGCACTCTATGCGCTAAATCGGACTTAAGCGGACGACTTCGGAAAAGACACGCCGAAAACCCTTGCGCCCCGATCACCGCCGGACTATGGCGCAAACCCCGTCCGCGGCCTAGAGTCCGAACACGTTTCACGTTCTCCGGCCGGCCGGCCGGCGGCCGTGGGACGTCGCGCGTCCCGCGCCCGCGGACGCCGCCGGCCCCTGTTCGCCTGGAGTGCGCATGACCACCGAGCCGCTGCCCGAGTTCCCGGCCGGATTCCGCTGGGGAGTCTCCACCTCCGCGTACCAGATCGAGGGCGGGGCGACCGCCGCCGGCCGGGGGCCCTCCATCTGGGACACGTTCGCGCACACCCCCGGGCTGATCGCCGACGGCAGCACCGGCGACGTCGCCTGCGACCACTGGCACCGGCACGCCGAGGACGTCGCGCTGATGGCCGGGCTCGGCGTGTCGGCGTACCGGTTCTCGGTGGCCTGGCCCCGCGTCCAACCCGGCGGCACCGGGCCGGCCAACGCCGACGGCCTGGACTTCTACGACCGGCTCGTCGACGACCTGGCCGCCGCCGGGATCGACCCGGTCGCCACCCTCTACCACTGGGACCTGCCGCAGCCCCTCCAGGACGCCGGCGGCTGGCTGCACCGCGACACCGCCGCCCGGTTCGCCGAGTACGCCGACCTGGTCGCCGCCCGCCTCGGCGACCGGGTGCAGCTGTGGATCACCCTCAACGAGCCGTTCATCCACATGAGCCTCGGCTACGGCACCGGCGAGCACGCCCCCGGCTCCACACTGCTGTTCGACGCGTTCCCGGCGGCCCACCACCAGCTCCTCGGGCACGGGCTGGCCGTCGCCGCGCTGCGCGCCCGCACCAGCGGCCCGATCGCCATCGCCAACAACTACTCGCCGGTGCGGCCGGCCGGCGGCACCGACGCCGACCGGGCCGCCGCCTCCGCGTACGACGCGCTGCACAACCGGCTCTTCACCGACCCGCTGCTCGGCCTCGGCTACCCCGACCTGCTCGACCTCGACCCGGGGCTCGTCCGCGGCGACGACCTCGCGGTCATCGCCGCGCCGATCGACGTGCTCGGCGTCAACTACTACAACCCCACCGGGGTACGCGCGCCCGAGGCCGACTCGCCGCTGCCGTTCGAGCTGGTGGAACTCGCCGAGTACCCGCGCACGGCGTTCGGCTGGCCGGTCGCCCCCGACGGGCTGCGCGAACTGCTCACCGGCCTGCGCGACCGGTACGGCGACCGGCTGCCCCCGATCCAGGTCACCGAGAACGGCTGCGCGTACGACGACGTACCCGATGCCGAAGGCCGGGTCCACGACCCGGACCGGATCGCCTACCTCGACGCCCACCTGCGCGCCCTGCGGGCCGCGATCGACGACGGCGTGGACGTCACCGGCTACTTCGTCTGGTCGCTGCTGGACAACTGGGAGTGGGCGGAGGGCTTCACCAAGCGCTTCGGCCTCGTGCACGTCGACTTCGGCACGGGGGCGCGCACGCCCAAGTCGTCGTACGCCTGGTTGCGCGACGCCGTGCTCCGGCCCGGCGCGGTCGCGGCGACGCCCGGCACCGCGTCCGCCCGCCGCGTCACATCCGACGCCGACGCGGAGTAGCGCCGTGACCACCGTCGACCCGACGCCGGCGTCGCTGCCCGCCGCGCTCGCCGAGCCGACCGTCCCGGTCCGGCGGAGCTGGATCGCGCTGATCTTCGCGGCGAACCTCGGGGTCTGGATGGCCTTCTTCACCCCGATCCAGGTGCTGCTGCCCCAGCAGATCGAACGGATCGCCCCCGGCGACAAGGAGGCCATGTTCGCCGTGGTCACCGGCCTCGGCGCGCTCGCCGCGGTGCTGGCCAACCCGCTCGCCGGGGCGCTGTCGGACCGCACCTGCCTGCGGCTGGGCGGCCGGGAGCTGGGCCGCCGGCACGTCTGGACGGCTGGCGGCGCGGTGCTCGGCGCGCTCGCCCTGGTGCTGCTCGCCCGGCAGGACACCATCGCCGGGGTGGCGGTCGGCTGGGTGGCCGCCCAGGTCTGCTTCAACGCGATGCTGGCCAGCCTCACCGCCGGCATCCCCGACCGGGTGCCGGTGCTCCAGCGCGGCGGCGTCTCCGGCTGGGTGGGCATCCCGCAGTCGCTCGGCCTGGTGCTCGGCGCGGTGCTGGTGACCGCCGTGGTGACCGGCAACGCCGCCGGGTACGCCACGATCGCGCTGGCCGTGCTGCTGCTGGCGCTGCCGTTCGCGCTGCTCACCGGCGACGACCCGCTGCCCCGCGAGCACCGGCCGCCGCTGCGGGCGCGCGCGCTGCTCGCCTCGATGTGGATCAGCCCGCGCCGGCACCCGGACTTCGCCTGGGCCTGGCTCACCCGGTTCCTGGTGCAGCTCGGCAACGCGCTGGGCACCCTGTACCTGCTGTACTTCCTCGCCGACGGGGTGCGCTACCCCGACCCCGAGGGCGGGCTGCTGGTGCTGATCCTGCTCTACACGCTCGGGATGATCCTCACCGCCGTGGTCTCCGGCCGGCTCTCCGACCGCTCCGGCCGGCGGAAGGTCTTCGTGATCACCTCCGGGCTGGTGATGGCCGTGGCCGCGCTGCTGCTGGCCGCCGCGCCGGTCTGGCCGATGGCGATGGTCGCGGCGGTGCTGCTCGGCGCGGGCTACGGCGTCTACCTGTCGGTGGACGCGGCGCTGATCACCGAGGTTCTCCCGGCGGCCACGAACCGGGCCAAGGACCTCGGGGTGATCAACATCGCGAACTCCGCGCCGCAGGTGCTCGGCCCGGCGCTGTCCGCCCCGATCGTGGTGCACCTGGGCGGCTACCCGACCCTGTACGCGGCCACCGCGGTGGTCACCGTCGTCGGCAGCGCGCTGGTGGTCAAGATCCGTGGCGTGGCGTGACGGTGGAGATCAAGGGGCCCCTCCTTTGACCGCTGGCCGGCGGCCGTAGGCTGGGGGACGTGACGGTACGTGTACGCTTCGCCCCCTCCCCGACCGGAATGTTCCACGTCGGCGGCGCCCGCTCGGCCCTGCAAAACTGGATCTTCGCCAGGCAGCAGGGCGGGGTGTTCGT
This sequence comes from Micromonospora sp. NPDC057141, assembly GCF_042670805.1. NCBI lineage: Bacteria > Bacillati > Actinomycetota > Actinomycetes > Micromonosporales > Micromonosporaceae > Micromonospora > Micromonospora sp. NPDC057141. Next base: position 25,868 of record NZ_JBHUVA010000012.1, read on the forward strand.
GCTCCGCGTCGAGGACACCGACGCGGCCCGCAACAGGCCGGAGTGGACCGAGGGCATCCTGTCGGCGCTGGACTGGATCGGCATCGCCCGGGGCAGCTACGAGGGCCCCCACTTCCAGTCGTCGTACGCCGCCGAGCACCGGGCCGCAGCGCAGCGGCTGCACGAGGGCGGCCGGGCGTACTACTGCGACTGCACCCGCGACGCCGTGCAGGCGCGCACCGGCTCGCAGTACCAGGGCTACGACGGCTTCTGCCGTGACCGGGGCCTGGCGGCGGGCGAGGGGCGGGCGCTGCGCTTCCGCACGCCGGACACCGGCGAGACGGTGGTGGTCGACCTGATCCGGGGCGAGCCGACGTTCGAGAACAGGCTGATCGAGGACTTCGTGATCGCCCGGGGCGACGGGTCGCCGGTGTTCCTGCTGGCCAACGTGGTCGACGACATGACCATGGGGATCACCCACGTGATCCGGGCCGAGGAGCACCTGCCCAACACGCCGAAGCAGCAGCTGCTCTGGGACGCGCTGGGCGTCAAGCCGCCGATCTGGGCGCACGTGCCCGTGGTGGTCAACGAGAAGCGGCAGAAGCTGTCCAAGCGGCGCGACAAGGTAGCCCTGGAGGCGTACCGGGACGAGGGTTACCTCGCCGCCGCGATGCGCAACTACCTCATGCTGCTGGGCTGGGCACCGTCGGGCGACCGGGAGATCGTGCCCTGGTCGGTGATCGAGGACGAGTTCCGGCTGGAGGAGGTCAATCCCTCCCCCGCGTTCTTCGACGAGAAGAAGCTGCGCGCGTTCAACGGCGAATACATCCGGGCGCTGCCGGTCGACGAGTTCGTGGCCGCCTGCCGGCCGTGGCTGACCGGCACCGGCACCATCGCGCCGCCGCCGTGGCAGCCGGAGGAGTTCGACGCCGCCGCGTTCGCCGCCGTGGCCCCGCTGGCCCAGACCCGCATCGCGGTGCTCAGCGAGATCGTGCCGAACGTCGACTTCCTCTTCCTGGCCTCGCCGAGCATCGAGGAGGCCGCGTGGGCGAAGGCGATGAAGGAGGGCGCGGCCGAGCTGCTCGACGCGGCGGTCGCGGCGTACGAGGGGCTCGCGTCGTGGGACGCGGACTCGCTGAAGGCCACGCTGGAGGCGGTCGGCGCGGAGCGCGGCCTCAAGCTCGGCAAGGCCCAGGCGCCGGTCCGGGTGGCGGTCACCGGCCGCACCGTCGGCCTGCCGCTGTTCGAGTCGCTGGAGGTCCTGGGGCGCGAGCGCACCCTCGCCCGGTTGCGCGCCGCCCGCCTGCGCCTGCCCTGATCGGGCACGCGACGCCCGCCTTGATCGGGTACGCGACCGCGGGGGCCGCCGGTGACCGGTGAGCCCCCGCGCGTCTCGGGTCGGGACCGGTCAGGTGCCGGCGCGGCGGCGGCGCACGACGAACCCGACGGCAGCGGCGGCGAGCAGCAGCACGCCACCGCCCAGCGCCCAGAGCCAGCCGGGCGGGCCTTGGTCGCTCGACTCGCTGGCGACCGGTGCGGCGCTGCCGGGGCTGTCCGTGGCCGCGCCGGCCGACGACGGCGCGGCCGACGGCGGCACGGACTCCGGCGCGGTGGCCGACGGCGACGGGGGCTCCGCCGGGGTGCCGGTGGTGAGGGTGAACCGCACCTCGCCCTTGATCGGGTGACCGTCGGCGGACGCGAGCTGATACCCGACGATGTAGAGGCCGGCCGCCCCGGGCGCGAACGGGATCCGCACCCGCGAGCCGGAGAAGGTCGGCTCCCCGCCGAGGGCGGCCACGTTGTCCGGCCCGGTGACTGTGATCTTCGTCGTACCCGGGTTCGGCTTCGCCAGGAAGCGGAGCTCAATCCGCTCGGGCGCGGTGGCGATCCGCGCGCCATTCGCCGGGTTGCTGCCGCTCAGCGAATTGTGCGCGGCGGCCGGCGACGCCGGGAGCACGAGCGACACACCGAGCGCCACGCCGAGAACGGCCACCAAGGTACGCGCCGCGCGTGGGAACTTGCCCCCCATGAACACCTCCGTAAAGGTACTATCCGCCCGCTGATCTACGGCTGACTGATTAGTCGAGCTGAGATCGCAGATAGTTCCAATTCCCGATCCAACAGCTGCAACCGATCGACGTTCTGCGCAGTCTTTCAGGTGGGCGCCCCGCCCTGCGGGCATGGTCACCGCCATCGACCGGCCAAAACGTGACCTGCAGCGAAGCCATCCAAATCGAACGGGGCGAGGAGGCGGCGATGGTCCGACAGGTACGGCGATTGTGCAGGGTGGCGGCGGGAGCGCTGCTGGCCACGGCGCTGGCGACGACGCTGGCGGGGCCGGTCCGGGCGGCCCCGGCGACGGGCGCGGCGACGACGGGCGCGGCGCTGGCCGACGCGGCCGCCGCCGCCAGCGCGGCGCTGGCCGGCAGAGTGCCGAAGCAGACCCTCCCGGCCGGTGTGGACATCACCGGCGAGGGGCTGACCGAGCCGCTGCGGCTGCGGGCCACCGCCCACCCCGTCGAGGTGGTCGCGGTCGTCGACCAGGTGAGCTGGCTGGGCCGCACCGGGGCGGCCAGCGGGCCGAAGCCCGCCGACCTGGGTCCGAAGTACACGGTGGTGGTGCTGGTCGGGGAGATCGCCACCCAGACGTACGACCTCTACCCGCTGGCCAAGGGCGGCCCCCGGGTCTACCGGCCGGCGAAGCAGCCGGACCCGGCCCGCAAGGAGAAGGCCGGCTGGTTCCTCGGCCGACTCAGCATGTCCGAGACGCTGCGGACGGTCGGGGTGCCGCTGGAACGGCAGCTCGACACGGTCAGCGGCGGCGTCGGGGGCGGCGAGCGGGTGCTGCCCGACGAGTCGCTGAACCCGGCCGGCGACATCGACGAGGCGCTCGACGAGTTGCAGCGACTGCTGCTGCTCAACGTCGGGGTGATGCTGGTGATCACCCTCGGGCTGGCCGGGATCGCGCTGCTGATCCGCCGCCGTACCCGCTGACGGGCGCGGCCCCGGTCCCGTGCCGGTCGGCGCGGGGCCGGCGCGGTCTCAGCCCCAGAGGGTCTGTCTCAGCACCAGCGGCGCGGCGGGCGCTCCCGACGGACGGCCCGGTGCCGGGGGCGGACCGGGCCGTGCCGGTGCGCGCCGGCCCAGCCGGGCTGGTCGCTGCGGCAGGCCGCGACACGGCCCGGCTCCTCGTCGGCGGGCGGCTCGGCGGCGCGCTGGCGGGGCACCTGGGCGTCCTCGTCGGCCGGCGATCCGCCCCGGCCGCAGGTCGGCTCCGCGGCCCGGCCACAGGTGGGCTCGGCGGGATGGGCCGCCCCGGTGAGCCGGCGGGCATGCTTCGCCGCCGCGGGATCGTGGTGACCCGGCCGGCAGGACTCCCCCTGGGCGCAGCCCGGCTCGGCCTCCCCGTGCGCCATCCCGGTCTCCTCACGCTCTTCCTCGCCCGCCGGCCGGTCCCTGGCCCACGTGCCCTGTCACCGTACTGGGGTGGGCGGACACGCCGTGCGGCGCGTACCCCACCTCAGGGGCGGGACGGCGCGGGGTGAGAGGGGTCCCCTTCTCTACCGGGGGCGTTAACAGGGGGCCCCTCCTTTCTGCAAGGCTGGTGGGGTGAGCGAGCCGGGCGGGATCGAGCTGTCGGCCACGCTGCGCCGCATCGAGCGGGCGGCGGGGGCGCTGGCCACCGCCAGCGTGGCCCGGATGGACGAGACGCTGCCCTGGTTCCGGACGCTGCCGGCCGACCAGCGGTCCTGGGTGATGCTGGTGGCCCAGGCCGGCGCCCGGTCGCTGGTGCAGTGGCTGCGCGAGGGCGGAGGCACGGCGGACAGCACCCAAGAGGTCTCCGACGAGGTCTTCGCCACCGCCCCGCTGGCCCTGGCCCGCTCGATCAGCCTCCAGCAGACCGTGGCGTTGATCAAGGTGACCATCGACGTGGTCGAGGAGCAGGTGGGCACCCTCGCCGCCGAGGGCGAGGAGCAGCAGCTGAGGGAGGCGGTGCTGCGCTTCTCCCGGGAGATCGCCTTCGCCGCCGCCCGGGTCTACGCGCGGGCCGCCGAGTCGCGCGGCTCCTGGGACGCCCGGTTGCAGGCCCTGCTGGTCGACGCGCTGCTGCGCGGGGACTCCCCGGACGTGCTGGCCAGCCGGGGCGCGGCGCTGGGCTGGTCGGACGCGCCGCCGGTGGCGGTGGTGGTGGGCCGGTCCCCCGGCGGCGAGGTGGCCGCCGTGCTGCACACCGTCCACCGGCTGGCCCGGCGCGTCGGCGTCGAGGTGATCGGCGGGGTGCACGGCGACCGGCTGGTGATCGTGCTCGGCGGCGCGGCCGACCCGATGACGGCGACGGGGAAGCTGCTGCCCGCGTTCGGGGAGGGGCCGGTGGTGGTCGGGCCGGCGGTGCCGAGCCTCGACGAGGCGACCGACTCGGCCCGCGCCGCGCTGGCCGGGTTCCGCGCGGCCCCCGCCTGGCCGACCGCGCCGCGCCCGGTGCCGGCCGGTGACCTGCTGCCCGAGCGGGCCCTCGCCGGGGACGCCGAGGCGCGTCGCCGGCTGCGCCACGACGTGTACGCGACGCTGGCCCGGGCGGGCGGCGAGCTGCTGGAGACCCTGGACGCCTTCTTCGCGGCCGGTGGCACGCTGGAGAGCGCGGCCCGGGCCCTGTTCGTGCACCCCAACACGGTGCGCTACCGGCTGCGGCGGGTCGCCGACGTGACCGGCCTGTCGCCGCTGACCCCCCGGGACGCGTTCGCGCTCCAGGTGGCGCTGACCGTCGGGCGGCTTGATCCGGTGGTGCCCGTCGTGACACCTCAGCCAATAACGGCAACAAACAGACAAACCTCCTCAAAGAGATGATCACGGTCACCTATTTCTGTAGGGTTCCTCCAAAGGTTCTAGTGCGGTTTGGTTGCGGCCGGTAACACCGTGACTGGCGAGTATCCGGAAGAGTCATAGGCGTGCTCGCCGTACTCTCACCGGGACAGGGTTCCCAGAAACCCGGCTTCCTGACACCGTGGCTCGACCTGACCGGCGCCGAGGCACGGCTGCGGTGGTGGTCGGCGCTGGCCGGCGTCGACCTGGTCCACCTGGGCACCACGGCCGGCGCCGAGGAGATCCAGGACACCGCCCGGACCCAGCCGCTGCTGGTCGCCGCGGCCCTGCTCGCCGCCGAGCACCTGCCGATGCACGACGTCACCCTCACCGCCGGGCACAGCGTCGGCGAGCTGGGCGCGGCAGCGCTGGCCGGGGTCCTGCCGGCCGAGACCGCGATCACCCTCGCCGGGGTGCGCGGCCGGGAGATGGCCGCCGCCTGCGCGATCGAGCCGACCGGCATGGCCGCCGTGCTGGGCGGCGACACCGACGAGGTGCTCGCGGCCCTCGACAAGCACGGGCTGCACGCGGCCAACCGCAACGGCGCCGGCCAGATCGTCGCCGCCGGATCGGGCACCGGCCTGGACGCGCTCGTCGCCGAGCCGCCCACGAAGGCCCGGGTCGTCCGGCTGAAGGTGGCCGGCGCGTTCCACACTCCATACATGGCCCCCGCCGAAGCCGCCCTGGCCGGGGTGGCCGCCGGGATCACCCCGGCCCGCCCGGCCCGCATCCTGCTGTCCAACCTCGACGGCACGGCCGTCGAGCACGGCCGGGAGCTGGTGCAACGGCTGGTCCGCCAGGTCACCTCGCCGGTGCGGTGGGACCTGTGCATGCGTACCCTGGCCGACCTCGGCGTCACCGGCGTGGTCGAGCTGCCGCCGGCCGGCACCCTGGCCGGCCTGATCAAGCGGGAGCTCAGCGACTCGCTGCCCGAGATCGTCACCCTGAAGACGCCGGACGACCTGCCCGCCGCCCGCGCCCTGATCGCCCGGCACGGGTCGGCCACCCGCCCCGCGCCGGCCACCCGGTTCCGGGTCGTGACGGCCCCCGCACCGGGCGCCTTCCAGCCGGCCGAGGGGCTGGCCGAGGGCCAGTCACTGAAGGTCGGTCAGGTCATCGGCCACGTCGTCACCGGGCGCGGCCCGGTCGAGGTGACCGCACACGACGGCGGCCCACTCACCGAGTGGCTCGCCCACCACGACGCCCCGGTCGCGCCGGGTCAGCCGCTCGCCCGGATCGGGGGTCACTCATGACAGGTAGCCGAATTCTCTCGCTGGGGCACTACCAGCCCTCCCGGATCGTCACCAACGACGACATCGCCCAGTTCGTCGAGACCAACGACGAGTGGATCAGGGACCGCGTCGGCATCGCCAGCCGCCGCATCGCCGGCGACGAGACCGTGTCCGACATGGCGGCGGCCGCCGCCGGCAAGGCGCTGGCCAACTCCGGCCTCACCGCCGCCGACATCGATCTCGTCGTGGTCGCCACCTGCACCTCGATCGACCGCAGCCCGAACGTCGCCTGCCGCGTCGCCGCCAAGCTCGGCATCACGGCGCCCGGCGCGTACGACATCAACACCGCGTGCTCGGGCTTCGCATACGCCCTGGGGACCGTGGACCACGCGATCCGGGCCGGGGCGTCGCGCAACGCGATCGTCATCGGCGCGGAGAAGCTCTCCGACTTCACCGACTGGACCGACCGCTCCACCTGCATCATCTTCGGCGACGGCGCCGGCGCCGCGGTGGTCACCGCCACGGCCGAGGGCGAGCCGGCCGGGGTCGGCCCGGTGGTCTGGGGCTCGGTGCCGGACAAGAGCGACGCCGTACGCATCGAGGGCTGGCGGCCGTACGTCAAGCAGGAGGGCCAGACGGTCTTCCGCTGGGCCACCACGGCACTGGCCCCGCTGGCCCTGCAGGCCTGCGAGCGGGCCGGGGTCGCGCCGTCCGAGCTGGCCGCGTTCGTGCCGCACCAGGCCAACGGCCGGATCATCGACGGCATCGCCAAGCGGCTCGGCATCCCCGACGCGATCATCGCGAAGGACATCGTCGAGTCCGGCAACACCTCGGCGGCGAGCGTGCCGCTGGCCCTGTCCAAGCTCATCGAGCGGCGGGAGGTGCCCTCGGGCGCCCCGGTGCTGCTCTTCGGCTTCGGCGGTGGCCTGACCTACGCCGGTCAGGTCGTCCGCTGCCCCTGATGTCCGGCCCCCACCGGGGCCGTTCGCCCGCCGGCGGCACGCGCCGCGCGGCGAGTCCCACCTTATGAGAGGAACGCACCAACCATGACCCGTGACGAGATCACCGCCGGCCTCGCCGAGATCCTCGAAGAGGTTGCCGGGGTGAACCCGGACGACGTGGCCGAGGGCAAGTCCTTCACCGACGACCTCGACGTCGACTCGCTCTCGATGGTGGAGGTCGTGGTCGCCGCCGAGGAGAAGTTCGGCGTCAAGATCCCCGACAACGAGGTCCAGAACCTGAAGACCGTGGGCGACGCCGTCAGCTACATCGAGGCGCAGTCCTGACATGAGTCGTCCCGACGTCGTCGTCACCGGGATCGGCGCGACCACCCCGCTGGGCGGGGACGTCGCGTCGACCTGGGACGCCATGCTCGCCGGCCGCTCCGGGGTGGGTCCGCTCACCCAGGAGTGGGCGGCGCAGCTGCCGGTCCGCATCGCCGCGCAGCTCGCCGTCGACCCGTCCGAGGTGCTGGACCGGGTCAAGCTGCGCCGGCTCGACCGCTCCGAGGCCATCGCGATCATCGCGGCCTGGCAGGCGTGGGCGGACGCGGGCCTCGCCGACTCCGGGGTGGACCCGGAGCGGCTGGCCGTCAGCGTCGGCTCCGGCATCGGCGGGGCCACCACCCTGCTCGCCCAGGACGACATCCTGGAGACGTCCGGCGCCCGCCGGGTGTCCCCGCACACCATCCCGATGCTGATGCCGAACGGCCCCGCCGCCTGGGTGGGGCTGGAGCTGGGCGCGAAGGCCGGCGTGCACACGGTCGCCAGCGCCTGCGCCACCGGCGCGGAGGCCATCGCCCTCGGGCTGGACATCATCCGCTCCGGCCGGGCCGACGTGGTGGTGGCCGGCGGCACCGAGGCGGTCATCCACCCGCTGCCGATCGCCGGGTTCGCCTCCATGCGGGCCATGTCCACCCGCAACGACGAGCCCGAGCGGGCCTCCCGCCCGTGGGACACCGGCCGCGACGGCTTCGTCCTCGGCGAGGGCGCGGGCGTGCTGGTGCTGGAACGCGCCGAGCACGCCGCCGCCCGGGGCGCCCGGGTGTACGCGCGGCTGGCCGGCGCGGGGATCACCTCCGACGCGTACGACATCGTGCAGCCGCACGCGGAGGGCGAGGGCGCGATCCGGGCCATCAAGAAGGCCATCGCGGACGCCGACATCGCCCGTGAGGACATCGTGCACGTCAACGCGCACGCCACCTCGACGCCGGTCGGCGACATGCTGGAGATCGGCGCGCTGCGCGCCGCGCTCGGCGACCACCCGGTGATCACCGCCACCAAGTCGATGACCGGGCACCTGCTCGGCGCGGCCGGCGCGCTGGAGTCCATCGCCACCATCCTGGCGATCCGCGACGGTGTGGTCCCACCGACGATCAACCTGGACGACCCGGACCCGGGGCTGGACATGGACGTGGCCGCGCACAAGGCGCGGCACCTGGAGGTCCCCGCCGCGCTGAACAACGCGTTCGGCTTCGGCGGCCACAACGTGGCCCTGGTCTTCACCCGCCCCTGAAGTGCAAGGAAGGGCCCCCTGTTGACGCTTTCTGCATAGCAGGGGGCCCTTCTTAACGCCGTGCCTCGGCTGCACCCCGGGCGCGCTCGGGAGTTCTAGGGGCGGTTGCGGGGGTGCTGGCGCGCCTGACGTTCGTTGCCCCGACGGTAGTTGCCGGTCCACCTGGCCATCACCGGTTGCGGGTCGTCGTCGACCTCGGCGAGGAACTGCGCCGCCCGTCCGCCCCGCAACGTCCCGGCGACCCGCCCATGGTGCGTGATCACCACCGACCCGTCCGCCCGTTCGGCGTACGCGAATCCCTGCGCCTCTGCCACGCCCGGCACCCTCCCATCCCCGCCCCCACCGCGCATCCGATTTCGGCTGCGGCGCAGGCGTTGCGCTCTGGCGAGGGCGGTGCGGGCGTACGCCTCGGTCTGGAGCAGCCCCGGCACGATCGTCGCCTGGAAGCAGCGCAGCGAGCTGGCCTCCCCGCTCCACCTCCGCCCACTGTGGCTGTGCCGGACGTGCCTGGCCCCGTGGCCCTGCCCGCAGGCCCGCGACGACCTGCGGGCCGCCTACGCCGGTGACCGCATCGACCTGTTCCTGTCCTGGCGGACGTTCGACGCCGACGACCTACGGGCGCTGCACCCGGAGAACCCGCCACCGCCCAGCGACCTGTTCCGCCGCTTCCTACACTGGACCCACCGCCCCGCCACCCACCCCAGCCCGCGCTGATCTTGCAGTTCCGGCCCCAGCAATGGGGTGAAACGCCCAGCGGAAGGGTCCAAAGTGCAAGATCGACGCACCGGGGAGGGCGAGGGGCGGGGACTTGCCGCTCAGGCGTTGCCTCCTGGCGTCGGGACTCCTCGTCTATGGTGAGGACCGTCGAGATCGCTAGGAGCACGCCGTGGAAGCGACCGAGATCCGCAAGCTCGCCGCCCTGGAGGACACCCACTGGTGGTACCGGGAGCGGCGGGTCCTGCTGGCCCGGGCGCTGCGCCGGCTGGCCGCCGCCGGTCACGCCCCCGGGCGGGCGCTCGACGTCGGCGCGGCCGGCGGCGGCAACACCCGGGTGCTGCGGGCGCACGGCTGGCAGCCGGTGGCGTTGGAATACAGCGCGGAGGGCGCCGGGGTGGCCCGGGAGCGTGGGCTCGACGTGATCCGGGCCGACGCCCGGTGCCTGCCGCTGCCGTCGGCGAGCCTGGGCCTGGTCACCGCGTTCGACATCCTGGAGCACTTCGACGAGGACCACCTGGCCGCCGCCGAGATCCGCCGCACCCTGCGCCCCGGCGGCGTCGCGCTGATCGCCGTGCCGGCCGACATGGCACTGTGGTCGGCGCACGACGTGGCGGTCGGCCACGTCCGCCGCTACGACCGGGCGTCGCTGCGCGCCGTGGTGGAGAAGGCCGGGCTGGTGGTCGACGAGCTGTGGAGCTGGAACGTGCTGCTGCGCCCGGTTGCGGCCTGGCGGCGGCGCAGGTCCACCGGCAGCGACCTGGACGAGCTGAACCCGCTGGTCAACCTGGGGCTGCGCGCCGTCGTCACCGCCGAGCGGCACCTGCCGGTGCGGGCCCTGCCGGGGGTGTCGCTGATGCTGCGCGCCCACCGCCGGGCCGACGACTGACCGGGCCACCCACCCGCTCCCGGAGTGCGTGCCCCCCCGTGTGGTTTTCAACGACGGGCTGCGTCTGCGTCAGCAGGCCCGCGAGCACGACACCGCATGGCCCTCGTTCACCACGATGTTAAAGTACAAAGCCGCCCGGTACGGGCACACCTTCGCCCGGGTGAACCGGCCCTTCCCATCCACCCGCATGTCCCCGCAGTGTCGCCGCATCGGCGCGCGGCGAAGCGGTAACCCACCCGGACGCCGCGCAGTCCACACGCAGCGTGAAGGAAATCTCCGCCCTCGACAGCGGAGAGGATGTCAACATCCATCGGCCGTCCGGGGTGGACCGGGCGGCGCGGGACGACCACAGGGGAAGTGCAAACGGTGTTACGACGGATCGGGGTGGCCCTGCTGGCCGTCCTCTGCACGGTGCCGGCGGCGGGCTGCGCCGACGACGGGACGCGGGCGGCGGCGGGTGCCGGCCCGTCCCCGGTGGTGTCGGGCCCGCCCTGGTACGACGAGGTGGGCCCGGCCGAGGCCGGCGTCACCGTCGGCGGGAAGGGCAGCCCCTGCGAACTGCCGGTCACGTTCTCGTTGCCGGCCGGGTGGGCCCCCGAGGCGGTGGCGGAGGAGGCCACGATCACGCTGGGCAGGGCCCGGCTGCGCTGCGAGGTCGACGCGAAGCCGGCCGGCAGCGTGGGTTTCCTGCGGGTCTGGGCGGTCGACGGGGCCGCCGGGGACCTGCGCGCCACGCTGGAGGAGTTCCTCGCCGAGTACGGCCGGGTCAGCGAGATCGAGTACCGGCGGGTGCGGCACGACCCGCTCGACCTGGTGGAGGCGACGTTCCTGCAACGCAGCGAACTCAGCGGCCCGAACCGGCAGCGGGCGCTGGTGGCGGACATCCCGGCCGGCGGACCGGTGCTGCTGACCCTCGGCGGAATGGACACCGACGAGTTCGAGGCCATGTTCCCGGCGTACCAGCTGGCGACGCGGACGTTCCAGGTCACCCGCTGAGCCGACGCGCCTGTTAGGAGGGGCCCCTGTACAACAGAATGCGTTGACAGGGGTCCCCTCCTTGCACATCAGCGGAGGCGGTAGACGGCCATGCCGGCGGTCACGTAGCGCAGGTCGGCGAGGGTGGCCAGCGCCGGGGACTCCGGGGCGACCTTGCGGTCCACGACCAGCCAGCGCACGCCGTACGTGTCGCGCAGGTCGGCCAGGCCCTCGGCGGTGGGGGCGGTGAACGCGGCGTCGTTGGCGCGCAGCCGCCCGGCGTCCCAGAACGGGGCGTACGGGCCGCCGGGCAGGCCGACCATCCGGGGCGCGAACGCCCACCCCTCCACCAGCACCGAGCGCTCCGTGTAGGCGCTGAGCCAGAACGACCGGGCGTCGCACCAGCCGCTCACCACCGCCCGGCAGTGCACGTTGGTGGCCACCACGTCGCCGGGTTCGCTGTGCTCGTGCACGTAGCGGGCCGCCGCCACCCGGGAGGCCGGCATCCGCTCCACCGGGTACGCGCCGCCGTTGGGGAACCGGTGCGCGGCGGCGGCATCCAGCACCAGCCCCGGCGCGCCCGCGACCAGGGCGGCGGTGAGCAGCACCACGCCGCCCCGACCGGCGAGCCCCGGCCAGCGCCCGACCAGCGCCGGCCAGCAGAGCCCGACCAGCAGCGCCACCGCCGCCAGCGCCGCCGCCCAGGTCAGCAGCGGCAGCACCGGCGCGTACGACGGGGTCGTCGGCGACGCCGCCGGGTGACGCAACTGGATCGCGGTGAGCAGCACGGCGAGCCCGGCCGCCCCCGCGCCGAGCAGCGCCCGACCCCGCGCGCCCAGCGCGGCGGAGTCGACCAGCTCGGCCCAGCCCCACGCCGACAGGATCACCCCGAACGCGAACCCGGCCCGGGTGAAGTACTGGTTGCTGCTGCCCGGATGCCCCACCAGCAGGTAGACCGCCGGGCCGGCGAGCGCCCCGCCGAGCAGGAACACCTGCACCGGCTCCAGCCGCCACCGGCGCAGCCGCAGCAGCGCCACCACCCCGGCCAGCCGGAGCTGGAGGTTCAGCAGGAACGCGACGAACACGGCCGCCCACAGCAGCGCGGCCGTCCCCGCCGGGCGGTCCGTCGGAACGTACGGGCGCAGCCCCGAGAACGGGTCGACGGTCACCCCGTGGCTCTCGAACGCGAACAGCACGGCGGTGGCGAACAGCTGCGCGGCCAGCGCCAGCCCGGCCGCCGCCAGCACCGCCCGGGGCAGGGTGCGGCGGAACACCAGCGACACCGCCGCGGTGAACGCCAGCGCGGCCAGCACCACCGGCACCGAGCTGGCCTTCGCCCCGGTCGAGGCGGCCAGGAACAGCGCCGCGAGCACCCACGCGCCGCGCCCCAGCGCCGGCACCGCCGAGCCCCGGGCCCGGCCGACCAGCTCACCGAGCGCCGCCACCAGCGGCAGGAGCAACACCCAGCTGTACGTCATCGACGGGCTGCCCCAGACGATGAACGTGGCCTGGGTGCCGAAGAGCTGGCGTATCCCGTTCTCGTAGCCGAACTCGCCGACGGTGAACATCAGCGCGGCGGCGGCCACCCCCGCGTACGGCCGGCCGGTGACCCGCCAGCCGACCACCGCCGCCAGCACGGCCGCGAGGGTGCAGAGCGTCGGCACGCCCAGCCGGAAGAAGACAGTCGGCAGGTCCACGCCGCTGACCAGGCTGCCCGCCGCGAAGTGGGCGAAGCCGAACCAGTGGTAGTGCAGGGGCTCCCCGGCGACCTGCGGCACGTCCAGTGGCACCTGGTGGGTGGCCGCCCCGGCGAGGGAGAGCTGGAACGCGAGGTCGATGTATTGGGCCTGCCCCTCGTCGGTGGGCAGCACCGGGTTGACCCGCAGGAAGGACTCGTAGAGATAGAGGGTGAAGCCGGCGACGACGCCCGCGAGGGCCCAGGCCCAGCCGGTCGGCACCCGGACGTGGCCGGTGGCCCGCCAGTGCCGGCGCAGCCGGGGCACGGCGGCGAACGGCACGAGCACCGCCAGCGGCCACAGCCACAGCAGGTGGGGCAGGCCGGCGGCGGTGAACGCCGCCCACCCGGCCAGCTCCAGCACCAGGCCGACTGCCGCGCCGAACGCCAGGTCCTCGACGAAGGTGTGCGGGCGACGGCGCAGCGCGCGGAACACCAGCGTGCCGGGGAGCAGGACGGCCAGCAGGGCGTACCCGGTCCAGCGGGCCAGGTCGGGCGCGGGGGTGCCGGTGGCCAGCAGCGCGGCGGCGACGACAGCGTAGCCGGCGACGGCCGGGGCGTACCGCAGGGCGGCGGAACGGCCCCCGCGCCCCTCGCCGCGGGTGGCGGCGGCGGTGACGGTGCCGGCGGTCACCGGAGGCTGTCGGCCAGCTCGGCCGCGCCGCCGGCCGCCGGCCCGTCGGCGTCGGGCGCTCCCCGCCCGTCGGCGTCGGCCGCGCCGGGCTCGGCGGTGTCGCTGGCCACGAAGTACGCCGGGCGGCCCTGCACGGCCGTGTAGATCCGGGCCACGTACTCGCCGAGCAGGCCGAGGCAGAGCAGCTGCACCGCGCCGAGGAAGAGGATCGCCACGTACAGCGAGGGCCAGCCGGTGACCGTGGAGCCGCCCAGCCAGGCGGCGATGGCGACGACCACCAGCACCCCGCACACCGCCACCCCGACCAGCCCGAGCCAGGTGGCCACGCGCAGGGGTGCGGCGGAGAAGCTGGTGACGCTCTCGGCGGCCAGCCCGGCCATCCGGGACAGCGGGTACTTCGTCCGGCCGGCGGCCCGCTCCTCGCGCTGGTAGGTGACCTCCCCGCTGGGGAAGCCGAGCCAGGGCACCACCAGCCGCAGCACGGGGCTGCGTTCGGGCAGCTCGCGCAGGGCCTCCACGGCCGCCCGGCTGAGCAGCCGGAAGTCGCCGGCCTGGGCGGGCACCTGCTTGCCGACCAGCCGACGCATCAGCCGGTAGTAGCCGGCGGCGGTCCACCGCTTGAAGCGGGTGTCGCGGCTGCGGTCGGCGCGCACCCCGTAGACGATGTCGAGGCCGTCGGCGCGGGCCCGGCGCAGCATCTCGGCGACGGTCTCGGGTGGATCCTGGAGGTCGGCGTCGAGGCTGACCACCCACCGGCCCCGGGCCCGCAGCACCCCGGCGACCAGGGCCGCCTGGTGACCGCTGTTGCGGCGCAGCCGCAGCACCCGCAGCTGCGGCCAGCGGGCGCGCAGCCCGGCCAGGCCGGCGGCGGTGCCGTCGGTGCTGCCGTCGTCGACCACCAGCACCTCGTACAGCTCGCCGAGGGCGTCGAGGACCGCCCGCAGCCGCCGGGCGAACAGCGGCAGCACGCTCTCCTCGTTGAACATCGGGACCACGACGGACAGTGCCGGCTCCGGTCGCGTCACGGGGCTGGCCTCCGTCTCGTCTGCGGCGCTGGGACAGCCGAACGCTACCAGCCGGTCCGGGGCCGGCAGGCCCCCCGCGCGCCGGCCGCCTCCCGCCGTCCGCCGCCGGCCGCAGGTCAGTTCGACCGCCGACCGGCGGTCAGTTCCCGCAGGTCGTCGCGGGTAGGCCGGGGACGGGCACCGGGGACCGGCCGGTCGGGCGGGCCCGGCCCGCGAGGACGTTCGCCAGGGCGGTCATCGACGCGGCGCTGGAGGAGTACGTGGCCAGCAGCGTCGGCGACTTCGCCTTCGCCAGCACGTACGGGGTGTCCATCGCGACGGTCACCGCCGCGTCGGCGGCGAGGTCGCCGGTGCCGTCGCCGTACCCGACGAGGTGCACCCGGGTGCCGCCGCTGGGAACCACCTTCACCCCGACGGCGGTGAGCGCCTCCGTCAGCAGGTTGCGGGTCTTGTCCCGGCCGCCGGAGGAGGTGATCGTGACGGGGGCGCGGACGCCCTTCGTGCAGGAGCCGCGCAGCACGGTGACCGCGCCGGCGGCGAGCGCCTCGGCGGCGCGGCGGTGCTCCGGGTCGTTCAGGGTGGACATCGCCGGGGCGGGCGTGCCGGCCAGGGTGAACTTCATGGTCAGCACCCGGGTCACCGCCTCGACCAGCCGGGCCCGGGGCAGCGAGCCGTCGCGCAAAGCGGCGAGCAGCCCGTCGTACGCCTGGGTGACGTTGGGGGGCATCAGGATCAGGTCGTTGCCGGCCTTGAGCGCCCGTACCGCCGCCTCCCCCGGCGACCAGCGCTTGGCGGGGGCCATGTTCATGCCGTCGGTGATCACCACGCCCTGGAAGCCGAGTTGGCCGCGCAGCACGCCGGTGAGGATCTTGTGGGAGAAGGTCGCCGGGGTGCCCGGGTCGATGGCGGTGACGTCGAGGTGGGCCGACATCACGGCGAGGGCCCCGGCGTCGACGCCGGCGGAGAACGGCGGGAACGCCGTGGAGTCGAGCACCTTGCGGCTCTGGCCGATCACCGGCAGATCCTGGTGCGAGTCGGCGGCGCTGAGGCCGTGCCCCGGGAAGTGCTTGACGCTGGCCGCCACCCCGGTGCCCTGCAAGCCGCGCACCGCGCCGGCCACCTGGGCCGAGGCCCGCTTCGGGTCCGCGCCGAACGACCGGGAGCCGATCACCGTGCTGCGGGTGACGAGCACGTCGGCGACGGGGGCGAAGTCCAGGTTGATCCCCATCGCGGCCAGCTCCTGGCCGGCGGCCCGCCAGGCGGCCTCGGTCAGCGCCGGGTCGCCGGCCGCCCCGGCGGCCAGCGGGCTGGGCAGCAGGGTGACCCCGTCGGTGATCCGGGTGACCACCCCGTACTCCTGGTCGGTGCCGATCAGGAACGGCGCCGCGCCGGCGGGCAGCTTCCCGGCGGCGTCGCGCAGGCCGGTGGTCAGCTCGCGGACCTGCTTCGGGTTGTCGACGTTGGTGGTCTCCTGGTTGCCGGCGGTCGGGTCGTCGGCGCTGAAGCCGACCAGGATGAGCCCGCCCAGCCGATACCTCGCCACCATCTCGGCCGGGGTGTCGACCCCGGCGAGGGCCCGGTTGCCGGTGGCGGAGCCGGCGGAGACCGTCGTCGCGTTGTCGCCGTAGGCGTAGGGCATCAGGACCTGGCCGACCAGGTCCTCGTCGGCGAGGGTGCCGACCAGGGCGGCGGCGCGGGCGGCCGGGTCGGCGGTCGCGGTCGGCGCGCCCGACGGGGTCGGGCCCGACGGGGTGGGCCCGGCCGCGGCGGGGCTGGCCGACGGGGCGGGGCGGGGCCGGTCCGGCTCCCCCGTGCACCCGGTGAGCAGCACGGCGGTCAGGGCGGCGAGCGCGACGCCGGCACGTCGCGGGAAGTTCGACACGCGGTCCATCCCACCAGTTCACCCCTTATCGGGGCAACTCGGCCCGGTCAAGCTGCCGCGCCAGCACGCCTGAAGTGTGACCGACCGCCGGGTGAGGGCCGGGGCGGCTCAGCCGACCCGGGTGAGCAGCGTCACCGGGGCGCCGTCGCCCGCGTACCGGTAGGGCTCCAGCTCGGCGTCCCAGGCGGTGCCGAGTGCCTTGTCGAGCGCGTGGGCCAGTGCCTCGGGGGCCCGGGCGGCGGCCATGATGCCGCGCAGCCGGTCCTCGCCGAGCTGGATGTCGCCGGCCGCGCCGACGGTGGCCCGGAACAGGCCCCGCCCCGGGACGTACATGAAGCGTTCGCCGTCGACGCCCGCGCTCGGTTCCTCGGTCACCTCGAAACGGATCATGGGCCACTGCCGGAGGGCAGCAGCCAGCTCGGCGCCCGTCCCCGGGCGACCGGTCCACCCGCACTCGGCCCGGCGGGCGCCGGGGTCGACGGGCTGGGCCGTCCACTGCAGGTTGACCGGCGCGGCAAGGACGCGCGCGATTGCCCACTCGACGTGTGAGCACACGGCGAGCGGGGTCGAGTGGACGTATACGACGCCACGTGTTGGCACGGTGACCTCCCGGAGAGCGAGGTGCGTCTTCCCCTACGACCTCGACACCCGAGTGGCTGTTGGAACACATGATGACTGGTGGGACGGATGGTGCGCCAGGGAATCGGAAAATTCGCCGCCCGGGAACGGGGTGGAATGCGGCGCCGGTGGCCACCGTTGTGCCCTCCGTCAGGCGCGGTGACCAGCCAGGCACCGTGGTCGTGTACAGTTCTCTCGGCGGCTTGTGCCGCGCACATCTTCGGCGGGTCGAGGCTCTTCCCGGGCGTCACCCGTCACAGCCCCCGGACGTTCCCCGTCCTCCCGTACGTCTCCAAGGAGTACCTCCGTGGCGAGCAACACCTCTAAGACCGCGCGCGCGTCAGTCCGGGCCGGCCAGGCTGGCCAGGGTGGGGCCCTCAGCGTGCTGGGCGAGTTCAAGTACCTGATCCCGCTCAACGGCGGCAGGCACGCCTACGTGCGGAACCTCACCAACGGCAAGACCGCGCACCTGCGCACCGACTCCGACGCCTTCGTCGAGGAGATCCGGGTGCTGGCCGCCGCCGGCCACGCCGCCAAGATCCGGGCCGAGCTGAACAGCCTCGCGGCCGCCCACCCCGACCACGGCTGGGACGCCACCGAAAAGCGCCTCGCCGAGGCTGGTGTCTTCGGCGGCTGAACCCGCCCGCGACACCCGCACCACCTGCGACACCCGCTCTACCTGCGACACCCCGAACCGCCCGCCGGGCCCACCCGGCGGGCGGTTCGCCGTCTGCGCCCCGTCCCTGCGCCGGGCGGCCCGCGCCGCCTCCGCCCGGCCCGCCGCCGGGCATGGGGAGGTGAGAAGGGGAGCCTTCTCTACCGCAGGCGTCAACAAGGGGCCCTTCCTTGCACAGGGTTGGCGTGGTGTCATGGCGGGTAGCCCGTGTTACCGCTGGGTCACCCGGCGATGACGTTTCTGTGGCGGCCCGAGGGGAGGCGGCGATGCCGGAACACGTCGAGGTGCGGCTCGCAGACGACGTGCGCCTGCACGTGGAGGCGTCCGGGCCGGCCGAGGCCGAGGTCACCGCCGTCCTGCTGCACGGCTGGACGCTGGACGGGCGCAGCTGGCACCGGCAGCTCGCCGAGCTGCGCGAGCGGTTCGGCGACCGGGTCCGGGTGGTCACGTACGACGCCCGGGGGCACGGCCGGTCCGGCTGCATGGCGCTGCGTACCGCCACCCTGGCCCAGCTCGGCGACGACCTGGCCGCCGTGCTCGACGCCGTCGCCCCGGCCGGGCCGGTGGTGCTGGTCGGGCACTCCATGGGCGGCATGACGATCATGGAGTACGCGCACCGGCACCCCGGGCACTTCGCCGCCCGCACGGCGGGGCTGGTGTTCGTCTCGACCACCGCCGAGGGGCACACCCACACCGCGTACGGCCTCTCCCCCCGCATCGCCCGGCTGATCCGGCTGGCCGAGACCACCGGCGCCGGGGTGCTGGCCCGCTGCGGCGCGTGGCGTCCGCCCCGGGCGCTGCTGCGCGCCCTGCGACCCAGCATCCGCTGGATGCTCTTCGGCGACCGCTGCGATCCGACCGACATCCGGCTGGTCACCTCGGCGGTGGCCCGGGCCACGCTGCGCTCGATCGGCGGGTTCCGCGCGTCGATCGGGGCCCAGCACCGGCTGGACACCCTCGCCGCGCTGGCCCACCTGCCGGCGGCGGCGCTGGTCGGGGACCGGGACCGGCTCACCCCGCCGCCGTGCGCCGAGTCGATCGCGGTGGCCCTGCCGGCGACGGAGCTGACGGTCTGCCCGGGCGCCGGGCACATGCTGATGATGGAGCGGCCCGAGCAGGTGAACGCCGCCCTGGCCGGGGTGTTGGGCCGGGTGCTGGCGGGCGCGCCGAGCGCGTCCGCACCGCACTGACCGGGGCCGCACCGGCGCTGACCGGGGTCCCGGGCCGGGGTCCCGGGACGTGGGGTGGATCGCGGCGGCGGCATGGCCCCGCGAAGCCGTCGGCTGCTGGCCGTACCCTCACCCGGTCACCCCGGCGCGCCGCCCGCGCCCCTGGCGCGGCCGCCGCCGCCGTCTGCGAGGAGCCCGTACGTTGACCGACCGCACGACCCTGGAGCAGGAGATGGCCGCCGAGCAGCGGCACCTCGACCGGGTGTACGCCCGCCTCGCCGAACTGCGCCGCTTCGCCGCGCAGGCCGAGAAGGACGGCTACCGCCTGGCCCGGGTGGGCAACTTCGGGGCGCTCGTCGAGCGGGACGCGATGGTCTTCCACGCCGCCCAGCGCCGGCACGTGCTCGACGCCGAGCACGAGGGGCTGGTCTTCGGCCGGCTGGACCTACGGGAGGGGCAGGTGCTGCACGTCGGGCGGCTCGGGGTGCGCGGCGAGAACGCCGAGACGCTGGTGGTGGACTGGCGGGCCCCGGCCGCCGCCGCCTTCTACCAGGCGACGCCGACGCAGCCGCTGGGCGTGGTCCGGCGGCGCACGATCTCCTCGTCGGCGGAGCGGGTGACCCGGATCGAGGACGACCTGCTGGACCCGGCGGCGGCACCGCCGGACATGGCGGTGGTGGGCGACGGCGGGCTGCTGGCCACCCTGTCCCGGGCCACGGGCCGGGGGATGCGGGACATCGTGGCCACGATCCAGCGGGAGCAGGACGAGGCGATCCGCTCCCCCGCCTCCGGGGTCACGATCGTCTCCGGCGGCCCGGGCACGGGCAAGACGGCGGTGGCGCTGCACCGGGCGGCGTTCCTGCTCTATTCCGACCGCAGCCGCTACGCCGGGGGCGGCATCCTGGTGGTCGGCCCGTCGGCGGTGTTCGTGGAATACATCGCCTCGGTGCTGCCGTCGCTGGGCGAGGAGGCGGCGACGCTGCACTCGCTCGGGTCGCTGTTCCCGGGGATGGGCGCGACGCGCACCGACCCGCCGGAGGTGGCGGCGGTGAAGGGGTCGCTGCGGATGCGCCGGGTGCTGGAGCGCGCGGTGCGGGACGCGGTGCCGGGCGGGCCGGGCGAGCTGCGGCTGCTCTACCGGGGTGAGCTGCTGCGGCTGGACCGCCGGGAGCTCGACGGCATCCGGGACCGGGCGCTGGGCCGGGGGGCCCGCCGCAACGAGTCACGCCGGGCGGGCTTCGACGGGGTGTTCGCGGCGCTGTGGGCGCAGGCCCGCCGGCTGGGCATCGGCCGGCTGCCGGAGCAGCGCGCGTTCGAGGACGAGATCGCCGAGCGGCCCGAGTTCCGCGAGTTCCTCAAGGCGTGGTGGCCGCGGCTGCACCCCCGGCACGTGCTGGGCTGGCTGGCCCGCCCGGATCGGCTGCGCCGGTACGCCGCCGGGGTCCTGTCCCGGGCGGAGGTCGGCCTGCTCGTCGAGGCGTACCGGACGCTGGACGCCGAGGGGCTGACGATCGCCGACGTCGCCCTGCTCGACGAGTTGGACGCGCTGCTGGGCAAGCCGGTGCAGCCGAAGCGTGCGAAGCGGGACCCGTTCCGGCTCGCCGGAGGCGTACGTGAGCTGAGCACGCACGCCGACCGGCAGCGGGCGGCGCGGGAGGCGGCCCGGGAGCGGCCGGAGGACTACCGCGACTTCGCGCACGTGGTGGTCGACGAGGCGCAGGACGTCTCGCCGATGCAGTGGCGGATGGTCGGCCGGCGCGGCCGGCTGGCGTCCTGGACGGTGGTGGGCGACCCGGCGCAGACCGCGTGGACGGGGGATCCGCAGGAGCTGACCCGGGCCCGGGACGCGGCGCTGGGCCGGCGGCGGCGGCACCAGTTCGAGCTGACCACCAACTACCGCAACTCGGCGGAGATCTTCGCGGTGGCGGCGGCGGAGATCCGCCGGCTCTACCCGGACCTGACGCTGCCCCGCGCGGTGCGGTCCACCGGCGTGGCCCCGGTCGAGCTGACCGTTCCGGCGGCCGGGCTGGAGGCGGCGACCGTCGCGGCGGTCGGCGACCTGCTCGGCGAGGTGGAGGGCACGGTCGGGGTGATCACGCCGGTGCCGCGCCGCGACGAGGTGGCTGGCTGGCTGGCCGGCCGGGCCGCGCCGCGCCTGCAGGTGGTGACCAGCCTCCAGGCCAAGGGCATGGAGTACGACGGGGTGGTGCTGGTCGCCCCGGGCGAGATCCGGGCGGACCCGGGCTCGGGCGTGCGGACGCTGTACGTGGCGCTGTCGCGGGCGACCCAGCGCCTCGTCACGCTCGACCCGACGGGCTGATCACGCTCGACCCGACGGCTGATCCGGCCCCGGCCGTTCACCGGCCGGACCGCCGCCGATCACTTGCATACATTGCGATGTGAACATAGATTTGGCCGGGGGGTTGGGATCACGGACGGAGGGTGTGGGCGTGGGCGCAGGTCATGACCACCACCACGGGGTGGCGGCAAACGCCTCCGACCGCCATTCGGGGCGGCTCTGGGCGGCGTTCGCGCTGCTCGCCGTGCTGATGATCGTCGAGGCGGTGACCGCGCTCGGCACCGGCTCGCTGGCGCTGCTCTCCGACGCCGGGCACATGTTCACCGACGTGCTCGGCATCGGCATGGCGCTCGCCGCGATCACCGCCACCCGCCGGGCCACCGCCGACCCGCAGCGCACGTTCGGGCTCTACCGGTTGGAGGTGCTCGCCGCGCTCGGCAACGCCCTGCTGCTCAGCGGCGTCGCCGTCTACGTCCTCGTCGAGGCCGTCCGCCGCTTCGGCGACCCGCCCGAGGTGACCACCGGCCCGATGCTCGCGGTGGCGGTGCTGGGCCTGCTCGCCAACGTCGCCGCGTTCGCCCTGCTGCGCAGCGGGGCGAAGGAGAGCCTCAACCTGCGCGGGGCGTACCTGGAGGTGCTGGGCGACCTGCTCGGGTCGGTCGGGGTGATCGGGGCGGCGGCGCTGATCATGGTCACCGGCTGGTGGTGGGCGGACCCGGCGGTGGCCGTCGCGATCGGCGTGTTCATCCTGCCCCGCACCTGGCGGCTCGGTCGGGCCGCGGTGCGCATCCTGGTCCAGGCCGCGCCGGAGCACCTCCAGGTGACCGCCGTGCACGACCGGCTGGCCGCCGTGCCCGGCGTGGTCGAGGTGCACGACCTGCACGTCTGGACGCTGACCTCCGGCATGGAGGTCGCCTCGGCCCACCTGACCATGGCGCCCGGCGCGGAGGTCGGCGCGGTGCTGACCGCCGCCCGCACCGCCCTGCACGAGGACTTCCACATCGAGCACGCCACGTTGCAGGTCGAGCCGGGGGCGGCCCGCGACGGCTGCGGGCCGGCCGGCTGGTGAGACCGACGCCCATCAATTTTCGTGACTTATACGGTCGAATGCCGGACTTGACGGGATTTATCCGCGTACCCTCCGTCACGGAAGCAGCGCTGGTCCCACAGGCACCGGTAGGCTCGGTCCCGGCCTCCGCCGGGCGGCGCCCTCCGGCGCCTGTGGTGGCCGCCGCCTAATCGCCTACGGGCGAGCCGGGGAACCATGTTCGTGGGGTGCATCCGCTCCAGCGGTAGGGATCGTCCGTCCCGAACCCGTCAGCTAACCCGGTCGGCGGCTGATGGAAGGACATGCATATGCCAGTAGTGGCACCTGTAGGAAGGATCGCCGCCCGGGTCGCGGCGGCGCTGGTGCTGACGCTCGCCGTCGGCCTCGGGGCCGCGCCCGTGACGCCGGCCGGGGCCGCGCCGCCCGTCGGCCTGCTCGCCGCGCCGGGCGACGACGAGGAGGGCGGCACCCCCGCCCTGCGCGCCCAGCTCGAAGCGGCCAGCAAGGGCTACCTGGAGGCCAAGACCGCCCTCGACCGCTCGGTGAAGCGGCAGCAGAAGCTCGGCGGCCAGCTCAAGACGGTCGAGGCCGAGCTGGTCACGCGGGGCGCGAAGGTCGGCGAGATCGCCGGTGTGGCGTACAAGAAGGGTCGGCTCACCGCCGCCTCACTGCTGCTCGACAGCAGCTCCCCCGAGGGATTCCTGGACCGGGCCGCCGCGCTCGACGCGGTCGCCGCCAACGAGGACCGGGCGCTGCGCGCGCTGCTGACCACCCGGGACGAGGCGACGAAGACCCGACAGGGGATCGACGGCGAGATCCGCGAGCAGCGCAAGCAGGTCACGCTGATGGGCAAGCGCAAGGAACAGGCCGAACGGGCGCTCACCGTGGCCAACAACAAGGCCAGCAGCAACAGCGGCGGCGGGTCCAGCCCGGGCGGCAGCTCCAGCGCCAACGCCACCCCCGCGAAGCGCAACTCCGACGGCTCCTGGCCGGCGGAGTCGTGCAGCGTCAACGACCCCACCCCGGCCAACGGCTGCATCACCCCGCGCACCCTGCACGCGCTCAACCAGGCCAAGGCCGCCGGCTTCACCCGGTACGTCTCCTGCTACCGCCCCGGTGGCTCCGGCGAGCACCCGAAGGGCCGGGCCTGCGACTTCGCCGCGCAGAAGGGCGGCTTCGGCGGCGTGGCCACCGGCGGGGACCGCACCTACGGCAACAACCTGGCGGCGTACTACGTGCGCAACGCCGACCGGCTCGCCGTGCTGTACGTGATCTGGTTCAAGCAGATCTGGCTGCCCAGCAGCGGCTGGAAGGCGTACAGCGGCGGAAACGGGGACCCGTCCAGCGACCACACCAACCACGTGCACCTGTCGGTGATCTGACCGCGCCCGCCTCGGCGGCCCTCCCCCGTGGGCCGGGTCGCCGGGGCGCTACGCCGCCCGGCCCAGCACCTCGCCCAGCCGGCGGGCCAGCCCGAGGTGCGCCGAGCGGGCCTGCCGGAAGGCGTACGCGAACAGCAGCGTCGGGGCGGCCAGGGTGATCTCCACGTCGACGCGGACGAGGCCGCCCGGCTCGTCGCGCAGCCGGGTGTGGTTACGCACCGTCGTGGCCGGCCGCTGCCGGGCCAGCGTGACGATCTCGTCGTCGGTCACCACCAGCACGTCCGCCTGATACGTCACGCCGAAGCGCAGCGGCCCGGCGGCGAGCTGATCGGTTATCGCATAACTGGCCAGGGCACCCGGCCGGGGCGGCAACCGGCGCACCCGCGTGATCAACGGATGCAGCTCGGTCTGCCGGGCGGGGTCACTGAGCAGCGCCACTGCCTCGGCCCGCGGGCAGCAGGCCTGGACCGAGTATTGGAAGCTGTCGCGCCGGGGCATCCGTCGATCGTCCCCCACCCGAGGGCGTGGAGGAAGAGCCGGGCCCCGGCGCGTGAACCACCGCCGGCGACCCCGGTCAGGCGCCCGGCAGCACCTCGGGGGTGGCCGTGCCGGCGTAGTAGGGCTCGGGGGCACCGAAGAGGCCGAGCAGGCCGGTCACCCACAGTTGCCGGTGCACGAACCGGCTCGGCTCGGTGACGACCAGCTTCACGCCGCTGACCTCGGCGGTCTGGAAGCCGGCCACCATCGCGCTGATGCCGACCGAGTCGATGAAGGTGATGAGGCGCATGTTCAGCTCGATGCGGGCGGGACGCCCCTTGGTGAGCACCTCCGCGACGGCTTCGCGCACCTCGTACGCGGTGTCGACGTCGATCTCGCCACGCGGGGCGATCTCGATGACACCACCGGAAAGAACCGACTTCACGATCGACAGGCTCACGCGAGCACCTCCACTCGCCCATTCACGGGCGCCTCATCAGTACGCGGGCCGCGACCGAGAGTATTCCTCCGACGGCCTCGGTCGCCACCCCTCGGGATGAGCAATTCGTGGATCAGGGCAAAACACGTTGCCCTTATCCGGACTTTTCAGATCCTGTTAGCCACACGACCGGCCCGGGGCCGATGTCGCCGACCCAGGGTAGCGGTCCCCTCCGACCTTCGCGCGCACCCCGCGCCCCGGGCGTGTGGTCCACCCGGCCGTCACCGGCGGGACCCGCCGCCGTTGCCCGCCCCGCCTAACATCGGCGGCGTCCACACCCGCACCACGGAAGGAACCACCAAATGATCCGGAGACTGGCCGGCCTGGCCGGCGTCGGCGCGCTGCTCGCACTCATGTTGGCCTGCGGCTTCGGCGGCGGCGGGGACGACGACGATGACGACGACGGCGACGACTTCGCCCGGGGCGCGGCGGTGGTGTCCGTACGCTGAAGGCACAGCCGGCACGCCGGGGTTTGCGGCGGCGTCGGGTGGGGCACTGCCCCGGTGGGCGGACCACGCCGGCGGGGGCGACCCACCGGCGGGCGACCGCCCACCGGTCCCACGCCGCAGTCCGAAGTGGCCGCAAGCTTCGGCACCCGAGGAGGTAGCACGATGTTCGGAACCAACCTGCTGGAGCGCCGCAGCAAGCCCGAGCGGATCGCGGACCAGGCGTGGCAGCATCTGGCCTCCGCCGTAGGCTCCGCCGGGGACAGCGTTCGGGGCACCGCCCGCTCCGCCCGGCGCAGCGGCTCCGGCCTCGCCGACGACGCGGGCGACCTGGTCGGCTCCGCGGCCGACGAGGCGCGCCGCCGGGCGGTGCTGGCCTTCGACGCGCTCGCCGGCCGCCGGCCCGCCCTGCCCTGGACGCTGCTGATCGGGGCCGCCCTGGCCGGAGCGGCGATCGGCTGGGCCGCCGGTTCGGCCGCGCGGGCCGTCGGGCGCCGGGGCGAGCGCGACGTCGAGGAGATCGAGTTCGTCGACGTCGACCGGCCCGACTCCCCGGTCGGCCTGGACGGCTGAGCTCACCCGACACGCCGGGACGGCTGAGCCGCCCCGGCTGGTCGTCATCGCCGACCCACCAAGACGCGAGGCCCACCGAGACGCGAACCGGGCCGGCCTCCGTGCGGGGAGGCCGGCCCGGGGTTCGCGCCCGGGTGGACGGTCAGTTGGCCGTGCAGGTCAGGATCGCCGGAGTCGAGTTGGCTCCGGTCCCGCTGGCGACAAAGCCGAAGGTGGTGCTGCCACCGACGGGCAGGGCCCCGTTCCAGCCCGCGTCACGCACCACGACCTGGGCCCCGGTCTGGGTGTACGTGCCGCCCCAGAGCTGGGTGATCTGCTGGCCGTTGGGGAAGTTCCAGACCACGCCCCAGTAGCTCTTCGCCGAGCCGCTGTTGTTCTTCACGGTCACCTCGCCCTGGAAGCCACCGGACCAGGAGCCGATCACCTTGTACGTCGCCGAGCAGGCCCCTGCCGGCACCGGCGTGCCCGTCGGGGTCGCCGGGGGCGTGGTGGCCGGCGGCGTCGTCGCCGGCGGAGTGGTCGCCGGGGGCGTGGTGGCCGGGGGTGTCGTCGCCGGGGGCGTCGTCGCCGGCGGGGTGGTGGCACCGCCGAGCCGGTCGGCGACGATGATGCCCCGCCCGTTGGTGCCCAGGTAGGCGCGCCCGTAGACGCGCGGGTCACCGGTCAGCGCCTCGCCCGCGTTGCCGTACTGGTGCTTGTCGTCGTTGATCCGGACCCAGGCCGCGCCGGTGTCGTCCGACCGGAACAGGCCGGCCTGGCCGTCGACGGTGCCGAAGACGAACAGCGCCGGGTACGTCTGCCCGGGGGCCGCCTTGCCGAAGCCCACGTTCACCGCCGACGACACGCCGGACTGCTTGGTGAAGGTGGCCCCGGAGTCGGTCGAGCGCCACAGCCCGCCCTCGCCGGCCAGCCAGATCTCGCCCTCCGTGCCGGGCAGGGCCTTGAACTTCACGTTGCCGGTGCCCGGCAGGCCGGTGGCCGCCGACGCGGTGAAGCTCGCCCCGCCGTTGGTGCTGACGTAGAACGTGCCGCCGGAGAAGCCGTAGAACTTGTTCTTGTTGACCCGGTCGGACTCGACGACGGCGTTGGCCGGGATGCCGGTCGCGGCCGTCCACGAGTTGCCGAAGCCGACCGAGCGGACGACCTGCTGGCCGGCGTCGCCGGGCGACCAGACGAACTGGCTGCCGTCGGCGGACGCGGCGACGGTGCCACCGTTGTTGATCCCGCCCGGCTCGCTGCCCTGGAACCAGTTGGCCCCGCCGTCGGTGGAGAACGCGACGTGGCTGTCGTTGGGGCGGTCGGCGTCGGTGAAGTTGCCGGCCCGCACCATCGTCGCCGGGTTGGCCTCGGCGTAGTCGATGCTGGTGGTGCTGGCGAAGACCGGCTGGGCGAACATCTTCGCCGGCACCGCGTCGAGGTCGGTGTGCCGGAAGCCGCCGATGTCGCCGAGCGCGCTGACCAGCGGTGCCCCGGTGGGCGGGCTGACCAGGTCGAGCACGGCGGTCTCCTCCAGGCCCTTGACCATCGGCTTGATGGTGAGCTGGCCGCCGGTGTCCCACTTGGTCAGGTCGGTGCTGCCGTAGATGGTCGCGCCGGTGCCGTACATGAACCGGTCGGAGTCGTGCGGGTCGATCTCGACCGACTCGTTCATCCAGCCCAGCTTCGGCGTCTCCTCCGGCGGGGCCGGATTCACGCCGAAGGTCAGCCACGGCACCGAGGAGATGTCCATGGTGTACTTCTTGCTGCGGTCCGGGTAGCTGGTGAACTCCCAGATCCGGGACCAGGTCGCGCCCCCGTCGGTGCTGCGCCAGAAGATCGCGTCCGGCCACCAGGAGATCTGGGTGGCCACCATCAGGGTGTCCGGGTGCTGCCGGTCGATGGTCAGGCCGGAGTAGCCGAAGTACGCGTCAGTGCTGGACGACGGGATCGGGCTGATCTGCGTCCACGCGCCGGTGGCCCGGTTGAACTTCCACACGTCGCCCTTGGCCCCGTCGTACGGGCCGCCGGTGTCGCTGGTGGCGATGTAGAGGTAGCCGCCCACCGGGTCCACCACGCCCTTGTGGGCGAGGTAGCCGGTCGGCTGGCCGGGGATCCGCTCCCAGCTGGTGCCGCCGTTGGTGCTGCGGTAGACCGGGTTGGCCTTGTCGGCCACTCCGACGTAGATCGTCTGGGTGGTGTTGCCGGCCGTGCCCGTGCTCTTGTCGAACGACACCCAGGTGAGGCCCTGGTTCTGGCTCTGGTAACCGCTGCTGTCGTTCGGGTCGGCCCGGTAGTTGCCGACGTTGGGGAAGTTGGTGACCTTCGCCCAGGTCGCGCCGTAGTCGGTGCTGCGCCACAGGCCGTTGCCGCCCTCGGCGCCGTAGTAGATCGTGCTGTTCCTGTTCGGGTCGACGGCCAACCGCTCGCCCATGCCCCGGCCGGGCATGTTGCCGCCGTTCTTGAACGGCAGCTCGGTGGCCTGCCAGGTCGCGCCCTTGTCCGCCGAGCGCAGGATCGCGCCGTTGTTCGGGTCCCAGTCGTTGGTGTACATGCCTACCGCGGCGTACACCCGGTTGGTCTGCACCGGGTCGGTGGCGACGCTGACCACGCCGTTGTAGCCCCACTTGTCCGCCCCGACCCAGTCCAGCAGTGGCGTCCAGGACTGGGTGGCCTGTTCCCAGCGGTACATTCCGCCGATGTCGGTGCGGGCGTAGATCAGGTTCTTCTCGGTGGGGTTGAAGACGATGCCGGGAACGAAGCCGCCGCCGTCGATCCGGACGTTGCGCCAGGAGTACGGCTCGGAGGCCGCCGCGGCGGCCTCGGTGGACGGGGCGACGGTGAACTGAACGGCCACGACTGCCGTGGCGGCAGCCAGCACGGTGGTGACCGCGCCGACGAGACCTCTCCGCATCTGCGGTTTCCTCTCGGGGATGCCCGTGGTGGTGGGACGAGCACGACGTCGGCGGTCGACTGGCGACCGTGCCCAGGCCCGACGTCGGGGCGTGGGAAGCCTGCCCGGGCTCCCCACCGGCACGCGCGGCTCCCGCTGCCGAGGAAGGCATTCACGGTAACCTTTACCCGGTCGAATTTGGAAGCGCTCCCAACAAAGTCGCCCGGCCGGCGGACCGGCGGCGGCCGATCAGTCGAGGTGGTAGACGAACCCGTCCCCCACGGCCTCGCGCCGCACGCCCAGCCCGTCCACCGGCCGGGTCTCCGCACCCTGCCACGGCGTGCCCACCGCGTACGCCGGCAGCACCACCACCGTGCGCACCCCGATCCCCCGCAGGTACGCCACCGACGCGGCGTCCGGGAAGGCCGTGCTCGCCGCCCGGATCTCCTGCTGGCTGGCCGGCACGAACGAGGCCAGCCCGTTGACGATCTTCGGGAAGCCGTCGGTGGACCAGAGCATCACGTGGAACTCCCGGATGCCGTCGCTGGGCAGCACCAGCGCCGGGCCGCGCAGCCCGTGCAGCGCGGCCGGCGCGACCGGAGCCGGCACGTGCGGGGTCCGGTTGACCCCCTCGGCGAGCACCAGCAGCACCGGCAGCACCAGCACCAGCCGCCCCCAGCGCCGCCACCGCCCACCCGGCTTCCCCACCGCCGGCTCCGCGCCCCGGCCGGTGTCCTGAGCCGGCTCCGCGCCCCGGCCGGTGTCCTGAGCCGGCTCCGCGCCGCCCGTCGTCAGCGCGCCGGCGGCCAGCACGCCCAGCAGCAGCGTCGTCCACAGCACCAGCCGCCCCGGGGTGCGGACGCCGTCCCAGCCCGGCACGTGCTCCACCAGCGTGACGTACCCCGGGTCGCCGTCCCCGCCCAGCGTGCTGCCGGCGGCCAGCGCCACGCTCACCAGCACCCCGACGGCCAGCGCCACCCGGTGCCGCACCCGCCACGCCGACACGAACAGCCCGGCGGCGGCGAGCCCGACCAGCACCATCCCGGGCAGCAGCGTCATCTCCCCGGCGAAGCTCAGCGTGGCCCGCGCCGCCTCGTGCCGCTCCCCCCACAGCCACGACTCCGGCGGCGCGGTGAGGAAGCCGCGCAGCGGCGGGGAGAACATCGCGATCTGCTCGACCGTGCGCCGGCCGTCCGGGTGCCGGGCCACCACCTCGAAGTAGGGCGCGGCCATCAGCAGGGTCACCCCGGCGAAGAACACGCCGCCGGCCAGGTCCGCCACCAGCAGCCGGCGCGGGAACACCGGCCGTCGCCGACGCCGCCACCACGACCAGCCGTACCCGCCGGCCGCGCCGAGGCAGAGCAGCGCCAGCGCGTACGCGAAGGGCAGGCCGATGCCGAAGCCGAGGCTGACCTGCCAGGCGGCGACCGCCCAGCCGGCCACCGCCCAGCCGGGGCGCACCCGGTCCGGCCGGTAGCCGTGCCGCAGCGACCAGCCGTGCCCCCGGGCCAGCATGGCCAGCGCCAGGGCGATCCCGCCGATGCTGAGCACGTGCAGGTGCCCGGCCTGGGCCAGCTTCCACGGCGCGTACGCGAAGGACGCCCCCGCCACCGCCGCGCCCGCCCAGCCCGCCCCGAACTGCCGCGACAGCGCGTACGCGCCGACGAAGGCGAGCGCGTGCACCAGCACGTACAGCAGGTTGTAGCGGACCACGGCGGCGACCGACCCGTCCCCGACGAACCCGAACGGGGCGTAGCCGAGCAGCGTGTCGGAGTACGCGTACGTGTACGGCTCCGGCCAGAACGTGTTCGAGTGCCACAGCTGCGTCGGGTTGGTCAGCAGCGCGTGCCCGCCCCAGGCGACCTGCCACGCCTGCAACGTCGGGTCGCCGGTGTCCTGCGGGATGGCGCCGGTCAGGTCGCGCACCGTGGGCCAGGTCAACGCCACGGCCAGCACCAGCGAGCCGAGCACCGCGAGGGTCCACTCGTGCCGGGCGAACCGGGCGAACCGGTCGGCCGCCGCCCGCCCCCGGCCGGCGGCTGCCGGCGGCCCGGCGACGTCAACCGGTGCCGCCTCGCCAACCTCACCCATCGCCTGCTCCCCGCTCCCGACAGTCACGCCGCCCCAGATCGTGCCGGACCGCGCGCCATCTTGTCGACCGTCATCACTGCAAGGAGGGGCACCCTGTTGACGCTTTCTGTAGAGGAGGGGCCCCTTCCTAACCACCCGGCCCCGGGGCCCGGCACCGTTCGGCCGGGCGACGGAAGTCAGATCAGGTGCAGCTCACGGGCGCGGCGGACGGCCTCCCGGCGGCGGGTGGCGTCGAGCTTGCGGTAGATGTTGCGCACGTGCGTCTTGACGGTGTTCACCGACAGGGACAGCTCGGCGGCGATCTCCACGTTGGACAGGATGCTCTGCAGGTAGCGCAGGATGGTCAGCTCCCGTTCGGTGAGCGGCTCGTCCAGCGCCGGGGCCGGTGCGGGGCCCGGCGGCGCGGGCGGCTCCTGCGCCACCCGGACCAGGTCGCTCACCGTCGGCCAGTGCGCCGTGCCGGAGTCCAGGTGCGCCGCGAGCAGGTCCCGCGCCCCGGGCTCGGCGCGGGTGAACGGGCGGCGGTACCCCTCGGCGGCGGCCAGCTCCAGGACCCGTTCCAGGGTCCGCCCGGCCCGCCGGGCGTCCCCCGCCCGCCCGGCGAGCACCGCGTCCAGCAGGCCGGCGTCGAGGCGTACCGGCAGCGGCCAGGCAGCGGCGTCCGGGCCGTCCCAGGACGGCAGGACGCGGGCGGCGGCGCGCGGGTCGCCGGCGCGCAGCTCGACCCGGGCCAGGGCCACGGCCAGCGCCTCGGTCGGGGCGTCGGGCCGGGCCAGCGCGTCGGTCAGCAGCTCCCGGGCGGCACCGGGGTCGCCGTGGGCGGCCCGCAGGTCCACCTCGGCAGCGAACAGCCAGCCACGAAGCTCCCCCGCGCCGCTGCCGTCCCCGGGGGCCGGCGGCGGCGCGAGCGCGTCCCGGGCGGCCGACAGCAGGCGCAGGCCGGCGGCCGGGTCGCCGCGATCGCGCAGCAGCGTCGCCCGGCACAGCGCGGCGAGCGCCGCCGCCGGTTCGTCGGCGGCCGGGCCGGCCAGCGCCAGGTGCGCCTCCGCGTCGTCGGGCAGGTCCCGGTGCAGCGCGACGACGGCCAGCGCCAGGTGGGCGTAGGCGCAGTCGGTGCGGCAGGACCAGCCCTGGCAGGGCGGCATGGCCAGGGCCTCCCCGGCGGCCCGCTCGGCCGCCCGCAGCTCGCCGAGGGCCGCGTGCAGCAGGGCGGAGCGGCTCGCGCAGAGCAGCTCGGTGCGGGCCCGGCCGCCCGCCCTGGCCGCCGCGAGCGCGGTGGAGAATTCGCCCGCCGCGCCGCGCAGGTCGCCGCTGGCGAGCGCGGCCAGGCCGAGGGCCGCGCCAGCCGTCGCCCCCACGTCGGCGTCGTCGGCGGCACCGGTCCGCGGGTCGTCCGCAGACCCCCCGGGGGTACGCGTGGCGAGCAGGTCCGACGCCGCCCGGCGTACCTCGTCGTGGTCGCCGGCCAACCGGGCGAGGGTGACCTCCAGGGCGACGGCCAGCCGACGGAACCGGTCCCGGCGCGGCACGGGCAGCGACCGGGCGTGCCCGGCGGCCCGGCGCAGCTGCGCGGCGGCGGCGTCCGGGTCGCCCGCGTGGGCCCGCTCGGCGGCGGCGGCCAACGCCAGCTCCGGGTCCCGCCGGACCTCCTCCTCCGGCGGCGCGGCGGGGACGGGCCCGCCCGCGCCCTCCCGGTCGTACGGCACGAGTTCCGGCCAGCGGGTGACCAGCAGCTCGGTGGCCGCGTCCCAGCGCCCGGCGGCGAGGGCGTGCCGCAGCGCCTCGGCGGGGCGGGCGTGCCCGGCGTACCAGCCGGCCGCCCGCCGGTGCAGGTCCCGGCGCTCCTCCTCGGCCAGCTCGCCCAGCTCGGCGCGGAGCAGGTCGGCCAGCAGCGGATGGCAGCGGTACCAGGGCGGCCGGCTGTCGTCGCGGTCCACGAAACCGCCGGCGCAGGCCAGCGCGGTCAGCACCCGCTCGCCGTCGGACCGGCCGGTCAGCGCGTCGACCAGGTCGGCGCTGACGGCGTCGGCCACCGCGCCCCGGCGCAGCGCGTCCCGGGCCGCGTCGTCGAGCGGGGCGAGCACCTCCGAGCGCAGATAGCCGGCCACGTCCGGCTGGTCGCCGCCGAACTGCTCCAGCCAGCGCACCGGGTCCGGCCGGTCCTTGGCGGCCAGCGCGGCCAGCCGCACCCCGGCCGGCCAGCCGCCGGTACGCGCCCGCAGCCGGGGCACCGCCTCGGCCGGCAGGAGCACGCCGTGCGCGACGAGCAGGTCGGCCGCCTCGTCGTCGGTGAAGGCCAGCTCGGCGGGGCCCACGGCGGTCAGCTCACCGGCGAGCCGCAGCCGGTGCAGCCCCGCCGGCAGGCCGGTGCGGGCCGCGGCCACCACCCGCAGCCGCCCCTCGGAGTGGCGGAGCAGGAACTCCAGGCCGGTCAGCATCGCCGGGTCGGCGACCCGGTGCACGTCGTCGAGGACCAGCAGCACCGGGCGCTCCCGGGCGGCGAGCGCGGCGGCCAGCAGCTCCAACTGGTCGGGCCGGGGCGGGTCCGCCGGATGCTCCGGCCCGCCGGAGCCGGGCGCGCGCAGGGCCGCCGGGGCCGCTTGGTGCAGGGCCGCCGTCAGGTACGACCAGAGCCGCGCCCCCGTGTCGCCCGCCTCGACCGACACCCACGCCGGGGCCGGCTCGACGGTCCGGGCCCAGGACCCGAGAAGCGTGGTCTTGCCCCAGCCGGCCGGGGCGGAGACCAGGGTGAGCGCTCCGGCGGTGCCCTCGTCCAGCAGGCGCAGCAGGCGGGGCCGGACCAGCACCGGCTCGGGCAACGGGGCCGGCGCGAGTCGGGACGCCAGCAGCGGTGCCGCGCCACCTGCGGCGGGAGCGGGGTCGCCGCAGGTGGCCGCCACGGTCGTCTCGTCCCCGTCGTGCTGCGTCATGCGGCACCCCCACGCCACGCGTCCCTCCCCCGGCTCGTGCGGCGGGCGGTTACCCGGCCCCGGCCGGTTCACCCCTTCGGGGGGAACCCGGTTCACCCGGCCGCCGCCGACGCTGGGGGAACCGGCCGTCGGCCGGGCGGAAGCCCACGGCGGTCAGTCGACCGGGGGCGGGACCGGTCCCGGCGACGGCTGCACCGGCGACGAGAGGCGGAACGAGAGGCGGGTGGGACGGATGGGACGGGGCAGGCGGGGCGGTCGGGGCGGTCGGGCGCTGGCCCGTACCGCCGGGGTGGTGGCCGGCGCGGTCGCCGGGGCGACGGCGGCGCGGGCGCTGCGCGGACCCCTCGGGGGTGGCCGCCGTCGGGCGGCCGGCCCACGCGACGACTGGCAGGTGGTCACGATCGACCGGCCGCCGGAGCGGGTGCTGCCCGGCGGCCGGTGGCCGGAGCCGCTGCGCCGGTTCGACGGCGCGGTGGAGGTGGCGCAGGGGCCCGCGCCCGGCGGGCGCGGCACGGAGCTGGCGGCCCGGCCGGTGCGCGGCGCGCCGGTGCCCGGGATGGCCGCCCACCTCGTCGGCGACGACCCCGCGCTACTGGTCCGCGAGGCGCTGCGCCAGGCCAAGCAGCTCGCCGAGACCGGTGAGCTGCTGCGCGCGGACCGCTCCCCGCTGGACGGCCCCCGACCGGCGCGGACCGCCACGACGGGCCCCGGGACCGCGGGCCCCGGCGGCGACCCGGCGGGGCCCGGATGAGGGCGCTGTGCTGGCTCGGCGCGGACGGCCTCGCGGTGCGCCAGGTACCCGACCCCGAGCTGCGCAACTCCGCCGACGCGATCGTCCGGGTCCGGCGCAGCGCCACGTGCGGGGCGGACCTGCCGCTGCTCGCCGGCCGGACGCCGGCGCTGTCCGTCGGCGACGTGCTCGGGCACGAGTTCCTCGGCGACGTGGTCGAGGTCGGGCCCCAGGTCCGGCGGCACCACGTCGGCGACCGCGTGGTGGTCTGCGCGACCGTGGCCTGCGGCAACTGCTGGTACTGCCGGCAGGGCCTCTACGCCTGCTGCGACAACGGCAGCACCGGGCCGGCGGCGACCGAGGCGGCGTGGGGGCAGCCCACCGGCGGCTGCTACGGCCATCCCCGGTCGGCCGGGGGCTTCGCCGGCAGCCACGCCGAGTACGTCCGGGTGCCCTACGCCGACGTCGGGGCGTTCGCGGTGCCGGAGCCGGTCGACGACGACCGGGCGGTCTTCGCCTCGGACGCGGTGCCGGCCGGCTGGCTCGCCGCCGAGCTGGGCGAGGTGGCCCCGGGTGACGTGGTGGCGGTCTGGGGCGCGGGCGCGGTGGGCCAAATGGCCGCGCAGGCGGCCCTGCTGCGCGGCGCGGACCGGGTGGTGGTGATCGACCGGTACCCGCAGCGGCTGCGGCTGGTCGAGCGGCACGTCGGCGCGGAAACCCTCGACTACCTGGCCGTCGACGTCCCGGCCGAGCTGCGGGAACGCAGCGGCGGGCGGGGCCCCGACGTGTGCGTGGAGGCCGTCGGCATGGCCTGGGACGGCGCGGAGCCCCGGTCACTGGCCGAGCGGTTCGCCGCCGCCGCGCGGCCCGACGCCGCCCCCGACCGGCCGATCGCGGTACGCGAGGCGGTGCACGCCTGCCGCAAGGGCGGCACGGTCGTGGTGCTCGGCACGTTCACCGGCTTCGTCGACACGTTCCCGCTCGGCGCGGTGATGCAGAAGGGGCTGACCGTGCGCGGCGCCCGGCAGCACGGGCAGCGCTGGATCCCGATGCTGCTGGACCGGATGGCGCGCGGCGAGATCAACACGGCCCACCTGGCCACCCACCACCTGCCTCTGGAACAGGGCGAGCTCGGCTACGACCTGTTCCGCACCCGCGCCGACGGCTGCCTGCGTACGGTCTTCACGCCCTGACCGCCCGCCGTCCT
The DNA here is from genome assembly GCF_042670805.1 of Micromonospora sp. NPDC057141. NCBI lineage: Bacteria > Bacillati > Actinomycetota > Actinomycetes > Micromonosporales > Micromonosporaceae > Micromonospora > Micromonospora sp. NPDC057141. Next base: position 61,321 of record NZ_JBHUVA010000012.1, read on the forward strand.
GCCGGGCACTCCTGCTGGTGGCAGACTCGCGGGATGCGTGAGGATCGGGCGTACGACGTGGTGCTGTTCGGGGCGACCGGGTTCACCGGCGGGCTCACCGCCGAGTACCTCGCCCGGCACGCGCCGCCGGGGCTGCGCTGGGCGCTGGCCGGGCGGAACCCGGCCAAGCTGTCGGCCGTACGGGACCGGCTGGCCGGCGTCGACCCGACCCTGGCCGGGCTGCCGCTGCTCACCGCCGACGTCACCGACCCGGAGTCGCTGCGTCGGATCGCCGCGAGCGCCAGGGTGGTGGCCAGCACCGTCGGGCCGTACATGCACCACGGGGAGCCGCTGGTCGCCGCGTGCGCCCGCGCCGGCACCGACTACGTCGACATCACCGGCGAACCGGAGTTCGTCGACACCATGTACGTGCGGCACCATGCCGAGGCGGTACGCACCGGTGCCCGCCTCGTGCACGCCTGCGGCTTCGACTCGATCCCGCACGACCTGGGCGTCTGGTACACGGTCCGGCAACTGCCGGCCGACGGGCCGATCACCGTCGACGGGTTCGTCCGGGCGGGCGGCAGGTTCTCCGCCGGCACGTACCATTCGGCGCTCACCGCGTTCTCCCGGGTCGCCGAGGCGGGCCGGGCGGCGAAGGCGCGGCGGGCCGTCGAGCCGCACCCGCCGGGGCGCCGGGCCCGGGCGGTGCCCGGCAAGGTCGGCCGGTCGGCGGAGCTGGGCATGTGGGCGGTGCCGCTGCCGACCATCGACCCGCAGGTGGTCCGCCGGTCGGCCGCGGCCCGGCCGGAGTACGGGCCGGACTTCCGCTACCGGCACTTCGCCGCCGTGCGGCGGCTGCCCACGGTCGTGCTCGGCGCGGTCGGGCTCGCCGGCCTGGCCGGGCTGGTGCGGGTGCCGCCGGCCCGGCGCTGGCTGCTCGGCCGGCTCGCCTCCGGCCAGGGGCCGAACGCCGAACAGCGGGCGGCGTCGTGGTTCCGGGTGCGCTTCCTCGGCTCCGGCGGCGGCCGGCGGGTGGTGACCGAGGTGGCCGGCGGCGACCCCGGATACGACGAGACGGCGAAGATGCTCGCCGAGTCCGCCCTCTGCCTGGCCCTCGACGACGACCTGCCGCCGACGTCCGGTCAGGTGACGCCGGTGACCGCGATGGGCGACGCGCTGCTGCGCCGCCTCACCGCCGCCGGCCTCACCTTCCGCACGCTGGCGGAGGCGGCGGCTTGACCCTCGACCTGGTGGAGGGCACAGGATCCTCGGCGTGGAGAGCGAACTGCGCAGCATCGGCGAGCTGGCCCGGGCCAGCGGCCTGACGGTCAGCGCCCTGCGGTTCTACGACCGCTCCGGGGTGCTGGTGCCCGCGCTGGTCGACCCGTTGACCGGCTACCGCTGGTACGCCGACGACCAGGTCCTGCCGGCCCGCCTGGTGGCCGGACTGCGCCGGGTCGGGATGCCGCTGGCGGAGATCGCCGCCGCCGTACGGCACCGGGCCGAGCCGGCCGTGGTGGGCCGGCTGCTCGACGGGCACCTGCGCCGGTTGGAGGACGGCCTCGCCGACGCCCGCCGTGAGCTCTCCCGGGTCCGTGCCCTGATCGACCCCGAGGAGAACCCGATGGCCACCTGTCTCGTCCTGTCCCGCGCCGACCTCGCCGCCGCGATCGACGCGGTCCGCTTCGCGGTCGGCACCGACCCCGACCTGCCGGTGCTCTCCGGCGTCCTGTTCGACGTGGCCGCCGACGGCGTACGCCTCGTCGCCACCGACCGGCACCGGATGGCGGTGGCCCGGGTCCCCGGCCGGGTCGACGGCCCAGCCCGGCGGGCGCTCGTCCCGGTGGACCTCGTCGACCGGGCCCGCGCGCTGCTGGACGCCGACGGCGGGGCGGAGGCACGGCTGCGGCTGGACGGGGACAGCGTCACCGTGTCCGCCGCTGGCCGGGAGGCCAGTGGGACCACCCTGCCCGACGAGTTCCCGGACTACCAGCGGCTGCTGGGCGGGCCCGGCGACGGCGGGCCGGCGTACCGGATCCCGGTGGACGTGCCGGCGCTGCGCGCGGAGGTCGCCGGCCGGCCGCCCGCGCGGGTCCTGCGGCACGAGGGCGTCGACGTGCCGGTGACCGTGCTGGGCCTGGACGACGCGGGCGGGCTGCGGGTCCTCGACGGCGCCGCGCTGGCCGACGCCGCGCCGGGCGCGGTGCGGTTCGGCGTCAACGGGCGGTACCTGCTCGACGCCCTCGACGCCGGCGACCGGGGCCAGCTCCTGCTGGAGCTGGACGGGCCGATCGCCCCGCTGGCGGTGCGCCGGCCGGACGACGCGGACGCGTACTCGATCCTGATGCCCATCCGGCTCTGACCCCACGCACGCCGCCGGACGCGCGCCGCCGCCCCGGGACGCCGCCCCGGGGCACGATGTCGGCGACATGGCGGCTTCCCGCCTCAGGGACACCGCCATGTCGCCGACATCGCGGCGACGGCCGCCCCGCTGCCCGGCCGGGACCAGTCACGGGAGGCCGCGACGGTAGCATCGGTGGGTTCCCACCTGACTTCCCGGACGGAGGCGTACGGAGCGCATGCTCGACATGGAGTTGATCCGGAAGGATCGCGAGGCGGTGGCGACCGCGTTGGCGAAGCGACTGGATCCCGCCGAGGTCAACCGGGCGCTGGACGAGATCCAGCGGCTCGACCAGGAGCGCCGCGCCCTCATCACGGAGATCGACGCCGAGCGGCAGCGCCGCAAGGCGGAGGCGCGGGCGTACGCGGCGGCGAAGCGGGCCGGCAGCGCGCCGGAGAGCGTCGCCCCGGAGGCCGGGCGCAAGCAACTCGTCGAGTTGGAGTCCCAGCTCGACGAGGTGCAGTCCCGGCTGCGTGAGCGGATGAGCGAGCTGCCCAACCTGCCCGCCGACGACGTCGTCCCCGGCGGCAAGGAGGCCAACCGGGTCGTCCGGGCCTTCGGTGAGCGGCCGGCGATCGAGAAGGTCCGGGATCACGTGGAGCTGAGCCGCCTGCTGGGCCTGGTCGACCACGAGCGGGGCGTCAAGCTCGGCGGCTCCGGCTTCTGGATGTACACGGGCCTGGGCGCCCGGCTGGAGTGGGCGCTGCTCAACTGGTTGATCGACCAGAACATCGCGGCGGGCTACGACTTCCTCCTCCCGCCGCACCTGCTGCTGGACACCGCCGGCTTCGCCGCCGGCCAGTTCCCCAAGTTCTACGACGACGTCTACCACCTCGACCGGGAGTCCGCCCCGCGCGGGCAGTTCCTGCTGCCCACGGCGGAGACGGCGATCCTGGGTGCCTACCAGGACGAGATCCTGGACACCGCGACCCTGCCGCTGAAGCGGTTCGCGTACACCCCGTGCTACCGGCGGGAGGCGGCCGGTTCGCACTCCGACGAGCGGGGCACCGTGCGGGGTCACCAGTTCAACAAGGTGGAAATCTTCCAGTTCACCCTGCCCGAGCAGGCCGACGCCGCGCTGGAGCAGATGGTCGCCCACGTGGAGGGCCTGGTCGCGCGGCTGGGCCTGCACCACCAGACCAGCCTGCTGTCGGCCGGCGACGCCAGCGCCTCGATGAAGAAGACCCTCGACATCGAGGTGTGGATGCCGAGCACCGGCAAGTACAAGGAGGTGTCGTCGGTGTCCTGGGCCGGCGACTACCAGGCGCGCCGCGCGGCGATCCGGTACCGGGAGGCGGGCGGCAAGCAGACCCGCTTCGTGCACACCCTGAACGGCTCGGCGCTGGCCACCAGCCGGCTCTTCCCGGCGATCCTGGAGCAGTTCCAGCAGCCCGACGGCTCGGTGCTGGTGCCGGAGGTGCTCCGCGACCGGGTCGGCACGGACCACCTCACGCCGGGTCGCTGACCGTCGTACCGCCGGCGGGGGTCGGGTCACCCGGCCCTCGCCGATTCGGGTACGCCCCTGCGGCCTCCTCGCTACCGCCGCTACCGCCTGCCGCCTTCGCATCCGCGCGCGCCCTGCGGGGAGTGCCAAGAAGGGGCCCCTGCTCTACCGAATGCGTTGACAGGGGACCCTTCCTTACCCCGAGCGCAGCGAGGGCAAGGAGGGCGGCGGCCAGCAGGGCGGGGCCGGCCGTGTCCAGGGCGCCGACGAGGGTCTGCTGGATCCGGGCCGCGGCGACCACCACCGGGTCGCCGAACGCGTCGTGCCGGCCTTCGGCGAGCCGCACCTCGTACCAGCCGTACCAGGCGACGTAGCCGCCGGCGACCAGCAGCACCAGGCCGCTGAGCCGGGGCACCCACCGGCCGGCCCCGCGCAGCCGGGCCACCACCCGGTCGCGCAGCAGCGCCACGCCGAGGGCGGCGACCGCGACCACGAGGCCCATCCCGAGCGCGTACGCCACGAACAGCGCCAGCCCGCGCGACGTCGAGCCGGCCTGGAGGCTGGTCGCCACGATCGCCAGGAACGGGGCGATGGAGCAGGTCAGCGACGCCAGCGCGTACGCCGCGCCGAACAGCACCATCGACGGCAGGGTGCGGGCGAGCCGGGGCGCGCGGGTCAGCGGGCGCGGGGTGGGCAGCCGCCGGCCGGCGAGCAGCCAGCAGCCGAGCAGGACCAGGCCCACCCCGAGGGTGACGGTGAGCCAGGGCAGCCGGGGCCGCAGCCAGCCGGCCAGCGGCGCGAATGCCAGCCCGAACGCGCCGAAGACCAGCACGTACCCGCAGGTGAGGCCGGCGGCGGCGGTGAGCGCCCGGCCGAGGGCGCGGCGTCCGTCGCCCGGCCCCGCCACCAGGATCGACAGGTACGCGGGCAGCATCGCGAACCCGCACGGGTTGACCGCTCCGATCATGCCTGCGGTCAGCGCGAGCAGCAGCGGGGCGTCCATCAGCGGGCCGGTAGCAGCGGTGCGGCCATCAGCCGGCGAGGGCGGCGAGCGCGGCGACCCGGCGGGTGAGGTCCTCCCCGTCGAGGAAGCCCTGGTGGATCACCTTCCCCTCCCGGTCGATGATCAGGAAGGTGCTCTGCTCGACGATCTCGAAGCGACGCCACAGCGTGCCGGCCCGGTCGTCGAGCTGGAGGGTGCCGCCCAGCTCGAACTCGGTGACGAAGTCCTTCATCGCCTTCTGCTGGCCGAGGCCGGCGACGCCGACGATCGGCACCCGGTCGCGGTACTGCGGGGCGATCTCGGCGACGGTCCACGCCTGGCTGGCGCAGGTGGCGCACCAGGGGGCCCAGAACCAGAGCACCACCGGCCGGCCGGCCAGGTCGGCGGCGGCGAACGGCTTGCCGTCGAGGGTGGTGCCGGTGAAGCGGAGGCTCTCCGGCACCCGGGCCGGGGCGGCCGGCGGCGGGGACGGCGCGCCGGTGGGCGTACCGGTCGGGGTCGCCGTGGGGTCGTCGGCGCCGGCGGGCGCGGCGGCGGCCGCGTCGACCGGCGGTCCCGGGGTGCCCACGGCGCAGGACGCCGCGCCCAGCAGGGCGGCGGCCAGGGCGGCGACCAGCACGGCGGCTGTGCCGGCACGCCGTCGGCGGGGCGACCGTCCACCCGGCCCGGTCCGGCGGCGCGACGGCCGGCGGAACAATCGCATCCGCGTCTCCCTTCGGTAGCGGGCCGCGCGGGGCGGGGCGCCATGGCGACGCTCCGGTGTCCGACGGTCCCGGCGGGTGCGCTACTCGGCCTTGACCAGCCGCAGCGCGAGCTCAGGGCACACCTTGACGGCCTTCATGGCGCCCTCCCGCAGCCAGGTCGGCACGGGGGTGGTGGGGAAGGCGGGGTAGCCGTTGCCGTCCAGCCGGATGAAGTCGGGCACGACGTGGGCGCAGAGCCCGTGGCCGTCGCAGCGGGACCAGTCCAGGGTCAGCTTTCTCGGGTCGGCGTCGGGGGCGCCGGGCAGGCCCATGACCCCCTTGGTCCGTTTGCCGCACCCCTCGCCCGTGGTGTGCAGCTTGAGGTCGTCGGCGAAGACCTCCATGGCGGAGAGGGCGAACCGGGCGGTGCCGTCGGGGTGGCTGCACGCGCCGCGCCCCTTCACGTCCCCGGCGGCGGCGCGGACGATCTCGATCGGGGCGCTGCCGGAGACCGCCAGGTCGACGGCGCGGGCCAGGTCGGGCAGGCCCATCTTGCAGGGGCCGCACTGCCCGGCGGACTCGCCGGCCAGGTAGCGGACCACCTGGGCGGCCTCGCCGAGGGGGCAGGTGTCGCGGGCCAGCGGCACGATGATGCCCGCGCCGAGGGTGCCGCCGACGGCGGTGAGGCCCTTGCGGGACACCTCGGCCCGCTGCGCGGCCTCGGCGGTGATCCACTTGCCGTGGTAGCCGCCCATCAGGATGCCCGGCCCGTCGGGCACCTCGCAGAGTTCGAGGATGTCGCGCAGCGGGGTGCCGGCGGCGCACTCCACGACGGCCGGCCGCTTGGCCGCGCCGGTCACCGTGAGCAGCACGGTGCCGGGCTCGTCGTCGGTGCCGAGCGCCGCGTACTCGTACGGGCCGAGCCGGGCGGCGATGGCGAGCTGCGAGTACGTCTCGGCGTTGGAGAGCAGGGTGGGCAGGCCGCCGACGCCGGATTCGCTGGAACGCTTCTTGGTGCCGGGCGGGATGTGGGGAAGCCCGTTGATGCCGTTGACGAGCGCGCCGCCCTCGCCGGAGATGAACCGGTGCGGGACGGTGACGATGCTGGTGGGCACCGGCATCCGGCGTTCCTGGAGCGCCTCGGTCAGCGACGGCCGGCCCACGTCGTCGTCGGCGACGCCGATGACGATCTCGTCGGCGTCCAGCGCGTACGCGACCAGGGCCGCGCCGTCGAGGATCAGGTGCGGGGCCCGGGTGAGCAGCACCTTGTCCTTCCAGCTCGCCGGCTCGCCCTCGGTGGCGTTGACCACGACGATGGCGGAGGCGTCCTGCCGCTCGCAGGACTCCAGCACGGCGCGCAGCTTGCGGGCGAACGGGAAGCCCGCCCCGCCCTTGCCCTTGAGCTGGATGGCCTCGGCGAGCCGGAGCAGGTTGGCCGGTTCCATCGGCCCGATCGGGCCGTGCACCTCCTCGTGGGCCATCAGGTCGAGGCGGCCGAACTCGGCGAAGCCGGCGGTGAGCCGGGGCTCGCCGACGCACGCCACGGGGGGCACCGTCGTGCGCATCACTTCGCCTCACCCCGCAGCCCGGCCCAGTACGCGCCGTCGACCGCGTCGGCGTTGGCCCGGTCCCGATCGCGGTCCCGGTCCTTCTTGCGCCGGCCGGGTCGGCCGTCCCCGGCGGCCCGTAGCGCCCGCCGGGAGGCCAGGTCGACCAGGGTCGGGGTGTCGTCCATGGGTGGCAGGTCCTCGGCGACGAACCGGGCCGGGGGCCGCCAGTAGTCGGGCTCCTCCGGGACCTCGTCGTCGACGCTGTGCCGCCCGGACCCGCTGCGCGGGGTCGCGGAGATCGGTTCGGCGGAGATCGGTTCCGCGGAGACGGGCGTCGAGGACTCCCAGCGGCGCGGGCTGTCCCACGGCTCCTCGGGCTCCTCGACGCGGCGGGGCGGCGAGGAGTAGCGGGCGGCGAGATCGTCGTCGCGCCGGGAGCGGCGGCCCGGGGACACGGGGGCCACGTCCTCGTCGCGCCGGGAGCGCCGGGGGCTGGAGACCGGGGCGACGTCCTCGTCGTAGCGGGAGCGACGGCTGCCCGACACGGGGGCCACGTCCTCGTCGTAGCGGGAGCGACGACCGCCCGACACGGGCGCGACGTCCTCGTCGCGGCGGGACCGGCGCGGGCTGGAGACGGGGGCGACGTCCTCCTCGGAGCGCGAGCGGCGGGGGGCGGAGACCGGGGCGTCCGCGTCGCGCCGCCGCCGGCTCGACCGGTCGGACTCGGCAGCACGCCGGGCGGCGGGCTCGACGGTGCGTCGGGGCGCGGGGTCCAGCTCGCGTTCGCGCCGCCGCGGGGCGTCCAGTTCCTCGTCGCCGCGCCGGCGGGTGGCCCGTACCGGCTCACGCAGCGTGCCCGGCTCGGGCACCACCGGCACGGTGAACCGCTCGGGGTCGCGTCGCCCGCGGGCGGTGCCGGTCGGCATCGCCCAGGAGCCGGTGGTGGCGGTGGTCTCCGCCCAGCCGCCGGTGCCACGGGCCCGCCCGGACCGGCCGTCCCGCTTCTCCTCGGCGGCGTCGTCGCGCTTGCGGCCGATCTTGCTGAGCAGCATCGTGGTCGTCTTGCCGTCCTCGGCGGGCTTGCCGGCCATCGCCTTGTTCAGGGCGGCGGCCTGGTGCTGCTCGCGGCTGCGCTTGCCGAGGTGCACGGAGAGCCGGACCATCAGCGCCACGACCACCAGCAGCACGCAGGCGAGGTAGCTCAGGGTCACCCAGGACTTCGCCGGCCGGCCCGCGTTCAGGCCGTGGACCAGGGCGAACGGCCAGGACAGGTACGCCATCGAGTGCAGCGCCCGCCAGAACCACTTGGGACCGACGCCGACGAACCGGGCCCGGATGATGCCGGTCCACAGCACGCTGACCATGAGGAACGACGCCACCGTGCCGAGCCCGACGTAGAGCCCTCGTCCCCCGATGAACGGCACGAGGGCGTCGGTCGGCCCGGCCCGGCCGATGGCGATCTTGGTGATGATGTGGAACACCAGGCCGGCGACGCCGAGGATGCCGGTGGCCCGGTGCGCCGACTGGAGCAGCACCCGGTGCCGGATCAGCAGCACGAGCCGGTCGGTGGCGAGTAGGCCCATCATCACGGTGAGGCTGAGCGACACCAGGGCGATCACCCCGGCGAAGAACTCGGTGAAGAAGAAGCCGTACGCGTACATCATCGTGCCGGCGCCGGCCAACTCGACGCCGGCCCAGACGACCGCCAGCGCCGACCCGGCCATCAGCGCGACGGACGCCTTGGACCTGGTCCGCACCCCGCGGCTGCTGCTCGTGGTACGGACGGTCGCGGACTTCTGGTTCTGCTGTGCCCGAGCCATCTGCTCCTCGATCGTGTAGCGGCGGCGCCCCCACCGGCCGACCCTGCTCCCCCATCGAGTACGGAGCACCGGGTTCAACGGATCAGCCCGGGTCGCAGAATTCCTCGGTTTTTTTGCCGACACTGTCGAACCGTCCCGCCGTGGGCTGCGTGTAGGCGCCCCGCGCAACGACACCCGTCCATCCGTTGACACCCACTGCAACACGCTTGTAATCTTTCCGAAAATTTCAACTCGGGCTGCAAGATGACGGCAAGCCGCAGCTCACCCGCCGCACCTCCGCCCCCTCCCCCGACCCCCGTCAGGAGTCCCGATGCATCGACGCCGATGCCGCTCGGCGATCCTCGCCCTGGGCGTGATCGCCGGCCTGCTCGCACCGACCGCCGTGGCGGCACCCCCGGCCGCCGCAGCCCCGTCCGGCACGAAGAAGGTCATCGCCAACCTGTTCGAGTGGAACTGGCCCTCGGTGGCCAGCGAGTGCACCACCACGCTCGGCCCGAAGGGCTACGGCTACGTGCAGGTCTCCCCGCCCCAGGAGCACGTCCGGGGCAACCAGTGGTGGCTGGCCTACCAGCCGGTCAGCTACCGCATCGAGTCCCGCAAGGGCACCCGGGCGCAGTTCCAGTCCATGGTGAACACCTGCCACGCCGCCGGCGTGAAGGTGATCGTCGACGCCGTCATCAACCACATGTCCGGCCAGGACAACGGCGGCACCGGCTGGGCCGGCTCCTCCTACGGCCACTACGACTACCCGGGGATCTACCAGACGCAGGACTTCCACCACTGCGGTCGCAACGGCGGCGACGACATCGCCAACTACAACGACCGGTACGAGGTGCAGAACTGCGAGCTGGTCAACCTGTCGGACCTCGCCACCGGGTCCGACTACGTCCGGTCGAAGATCGCCGGATACCTCAACGACCTGCTCTCCCTCGGCGTCGACGGGTTCCGGCTCGACGCCAGCAAGCACATGCCGGCCGCCGACATCGCCGCCATCAAGGGCAGGCTGTCCCGCTCGGCGTACGTCGTGCAGGAGGTCATCTACGGCGCGGGCGAGCCGATCCAGCCGACCGAGTACACCGGCAACGGCGACGTGCACGAGTTCCGCTACGGCAAGGACCTGGCCCGGGTGTTCCGCAGCGAGAAGCTCGCGTACCTGAAGAACTTCGGCGAGGGCTGGGGCCACCTGCCCGGCGGCTCGGCGGCGGTCTTCGTGGACAACCACGACACCCAGCGCGACGTCGGCGGGGTCCTGACCTACCGCGACCGGGGCATCTACGCGCTGGCCAACGCCTTCATGCTGGCCTGGCCGTACGGCTCGGCCACGGTCATGTCCAGCTACACCTTCAGCGACCGGGACGCCGGCCCGCCCTCCGACGCCAACAACAAGACCCTGAACACCACCTGCTACTCCGGCTGGGAGTGCGAGCACCGCTGGCGGGTCATCGCCAACATGGTCGCGTTCAACAACGCCACCCAGGGCGCGGGCGTCGCCAACTGGTACGACAACGGCAACAACCACATCGCGTTCAGCCGCGCCGGCAAGGGCTACCTCACGATGAACGACGAGGACGGGGCGATCACCGGCCGCTCGTACTACACGGGGCTCCCCGCCGGCCGATACTGCGACGTGATCCACGGCGACTTCACCGGCGGCACGTGCAGCGGCCCGGTGATCACGGTGGACGCGAACGGCTGGTTCGCCGCGAACGTGCCGGCGCACGACGCGATCGCCATCCACACCGCCGCCAAGCTGAGCTGAGCTGAGCTGAGGTACGCGCGCCGCGCGCGGCGCGCCGAGGTGCAAGGAGGGGCCCCTTCTTAACGCATTCTGTATAGGAGGGGCCCCCTGCAATCACCCCCACCGCAGGCCACCCACCACCTACAGTGCATTTGTGCTGTTTGACCGAATTGTGTCGCGGTGGGGGCTCGGCTGGCTGGTCGCCGCGGTCGGCGTACCCCTGCTGTTGGCGACCGGGCTGGTCACGGCCCGGGCGCTCACCCCGGCGCCGGCCCGGGTGGCCCCGCCGCCCGCCGCCGCCCCCACCGCGCCCGCCACGGAGGCCGCACCCACCGGCGGCCCGGTGCCCGCCGCCGCGCCCGCGCCGGCCACCCTGCCGGTCGTCACCTACGATCCGGTGCCCGCCGGTTTCCCCGCCGACCCGCGCCCGCTGGACGCGACCCCGCTCACCGAGGGGCTGACGCCGACCCGCAACGTCGCCGCCTACGACGCGCCCGGCGGCCGGCCGCTGGCCTTCCTCGCCCCCACCATCAACGGCGTCGAGCTGACCGTGCCGATCGTCGAGCGCCGCACCGGCTGGACGGCGGTGCTGCTGCCCTCGGCCACCCGGCGGATCGCCTGGCTGCCGCCCGACGGCGGCTGGGCCACCGTGCCGCTGCGGGACCAGATCGTGGTGGAGCGCCGGCCGCACCGCCTCACCTGGTACCGCGACGGGCACGCCAGGCAATCGTGGCCGGTCAGCCTCGGCATGCGCGGCCAGGAGACCCCGCTGGGCCGCACCTTCGTGCTCGGCCGCACGCCCCCGCCCGAGCCCGTGTACGGCGGCGTCGACGTCTTCGCCCTCGGCGCGATCCCCGACGACCCGGACGCCGTGCCCGCGAGCCTCGCCGGCGCGCACATCGGCCTGCACACCTGGCAGGACGACGACACCCTGGGCGAGGATGTCACCAACGGCTGCATCCGGCTGACCCGCAGCGGCCAGCGCCAACTGCTCGCCGAGGTCCGGCCGGGCAGCGGCGTGCTGATCGTGGACGCCCTGCCCACCCCGCCCGCCTGACCCGACGCGCAGCTTCAAGGGGTACGACGACCAGCGGCCACTGTGCCCGGTACGGTGTTCGTCCAACGACGGGACGGGTCCGAGGGGCAGCACGGCGGGTGAGCGAATACCAGTACTACGAGTTCCTGGCGGTCGACCGACCGCTGACCGCCCGTCAGCTCGACGACGTGCGGCGGCTGTCGACGCGGGCCCGGATCACCTCGACGAGTTTCGTCAACACCTACCACTGGGGCAACTTCCGGGGCGACCCGCGCCAGATGGTGGCGACGTGCTACGACGCCTTCCTCTACCTGGCCAACTGGGGCACCCGCCAGCTCATGATCCGGCTCCCCCGCACATCGCTGGACCTGCCCACCGCGCGGCGGTACTGCGACTCCGAGGCGGCGTCCGCGTGGGCGGCCGGCGACCGGGTCGTCATCGACCTCACCGACGACGACGAGGACGGGGACGAGTGGATCGGAGACGAGGTCGGGGAGGGGCGGCTCGCCTCGATCGTCCCGGCCCGCGCCGACCTGGCCGCCGGTGACCTGCGGCTGCTCTACCTGGCCTGGCTGCTCGCGGTGGGGCGCCACGAGGTCGACGACGACGAGCCGGAGCCGCCGGTGCCGCCGGGCCTGGGCACGCTGTCCGCGTCGCTGGCGAGCCTGGTGGAGTTCCTGCGCATCGACACCGACCTGATCGCCGCCGCCGCCGAGGCGAGCGCGCCGCTGGCCCGTGCGGAGCCGGCCACGGCCGAGCTGCGCCGCTGGTTGCGGGGCCTACCGACAGACGAGAAGGACGAGCTGCTGCTGCGCGTCGCACGGGACGGGGACGTACCCGTGCGGGCGGAGTTACGGCGACGGTTCCGGGCCGCGAAGTCCGACGGCGACCCGGCGGACGCGGCGACCGGTGCCCGGACGGCCGGGCAGCTCCGCAAGGCCGCCGGGGCGCGGTGGACGGAGCGCCAGCGGGCGGATCAGCGGCGGCGCGCCGCGGAACTCGCCCGCCAGGAACGCGCGGCACAGGCCGCCCGCGAGCGGCGGCTGGTCGAGCTGGCCGCCCGACCGGAGCAGGCGAGGCAACGGGTGGACGCGCTGATCGAGACGAAGAAACCCCGCGAGTACGACGCGGCGGTCACGCTGCTGACCGAGCTGGCCGCCCTCGGCCAGCGGGACGGCCACCAGGCGGCGTTCGCGGAGCGGGTCCGGCTGCTGCGCGTGGCGCACCAGCGCAAGCCCAGCCTGATGGACCGCTTCGACCGGGCCGGCCTGCCCGGCGAGTAGGCATACATACGTGCCGTCGACCGTCACCGTGTACGTCTCGGTGGCGTAATGGTACTCGCCGCGTTCACCCTGGTAGTCCGGCGTGCAGGAAGTCAGGTGTTCACGAATCGTGTCGGTTCGGCGAGCACCGCCGCTGCTCCGCCGGAATCGGCAAGGCGAGCGGCAAGCGTTGCCACCGCAAGCCGCTCCGGCAGTGCGGCGGCGAACTTCAGGCCGGCGAGTGCCTTCTCGTCGACATCCGGCAGGCAGAGCCGATCTGCGGCATCAGCCGTGAGCATCCGCCAGGCAGCCGGGGTCAGGTCGTCGCGGAGCCGGATGCTGCGGTCGTCGAATCGTCCGACCGGATCGACGATCTCGCTGAGGGTGGCGGTCAGGGTGGCGTTCACCCGGAAGCCGGCCCAGGTCCACCAACGCAGGTCGCCCTCCCTTTCCCGCACGACCAGGGTGCCGCCCGGGTGTACGAGGTGCGTCATCTCGGACCGTTCCCGCGCGAGCCGATCGACCGCGCGGCGGGTCAGCCTCACCGGTGGGTCCGCCCCGAGCAGCACCTCCCGCACCGCCCGGACCATCTCGAATCCGAGGTACGCCCAGCCGCTGCCCGACCACCGTGCCCGCCCACCGCCGTCGGCGGGCTCGACGAAACACCGCCGCCGACGCCAGTCGATGTACGTCACCCGCCAACTGCGACCGGCCAGCAGGAGTCGGCGTTCGCCAAGGACCTTCTCGGTGAGGAGACTCGGGTCGATCCGGCCCAGTTCGTCACGGCCGAGCAGGACGACGAACTCCGGTGGCCCGGTGAACACCGCCGTCATCTCCATGAAGTGGCGATGCCCGAAGCGCTGCTCCGCCGCCGGCCCGATGAACAGCATTCCCGCGTCCTGGTCGAGGTAGCCGTGCTCGACCAGGTGGCGGACGATCGGCCGAGCGCTCTCGTCGAGCGGCGCCAGTCCGTTCCATGCGCGGACCCACTCGTGGCCGCCGACGCGGTGTTCCTGGAGGCAGAGCGCGAGCATCTGCTGGGCGACGATGTGCCGGGGCTCGGGCGGTGGGGTGACCCGCTCGACCCAGCCGCGTGACCAGAGCAGGAGCAGTGCCGCCGCGCCGGCGAGCGCCTCCCCGTCGAGGGTCAGGAAGAGGCAGTTCCGGATGCCTCCCGGGCGCCGGCCGGTCCGGCCGAGTCGTTGCAGGAACGAGGCCACCGTGGCCGGGGCGTCGATCTGGATCACCCGGTCCAGGTCGCCGACGTCGATGCCCAGTTCCAGGGTGCTGGTCGACACGATCACGCAGTCCCGGGCCTCGCTGAACGCCTGCTCCGCGCGCCGTCGTTCGTCGGTGGAGAGCGACGCGTGGGAGAGGAAGGTCTGCACCCCCTTCGCCCGCAGCAGTTGCCCGAGTTCCTCGACCGTCTGCCGGGACTCGCAGAAGACCAGCCGCTTCTCCCCGGCGTGCAGGCCGGCGATCACCGTCGCCGCGTTGGTCAGCGAACCGACGTAGTCCAACTCGATGTCCCCAGGCGGGGGGAGATCGGCCACGGCGGTCGTCTCGGGAGCCACCACCCGGGCCGGCCGGTCGCCCGCGCCCGCCCCCTGCAGCCAGGTGAGCAGTTCGTCGGGGTTGCCGACGGTGGCGGAGAGCCCGATCCGTTGCAGGGGCCGGCCCGCAACCCGGGTCAGCCTTTCCAACACGGCCAGCAGATGCCAGCCCCGGTCGTCGCCGGCGAAGGCGTGCACCTCGTCGACGACGACGGCGTGCAGCCCCGCGAGGAAGAGGCGATGGTCGACCTTCGTGCTGACCAGCATGGATTCCAACGACTCGGGGGTGGTGAGCAGGATGTCGGGCCGCTCGTGGAGCACGGCCCGCCGCCGGGAGGCGTTGACGTCGCCGTGCCACACCGCCGCTCGGCGGCCGAGCCAACCGGCGTACTGCTCGATCCGGGGTTGGAGGTTGTTGAGCAGCGCCTTGAGCGGGGCGAGGTACAGCACGGACGTGCCGGTCCACCGCTGGTGCGCCATCCGGGTCAGCAGCGGAAAGAGCGCCGCCTCCGTCTTGCCGCCGGCGGTGGGCGCGAGGAGCAGGGCGTCCTCGCCGGCGCGTACCGGTGCGATCGCGGCCCGCTGCATCGGTCGCAGGTCCCGCCAGCCCAACGTGTTGACGAGGTGGTGCACCACGACGGGGTCGAGGTCCGCCGGCATGTTAGATCGGCAGTTCGACGTCGTCCGCCGAGGCAGCGGCGTTGCGTTCGACCTCGGTCAGCTCGTCGGCCCGCAGGGTCATCTCGTAGTGGCGTCGCGGGTCCCAGTCGGCGAACTGGTCGACCCGGTCGAAGATGTCCGCCACGAGTTTCTTCAGGTAGACGCGGGGCGCCACCCCGA
The DNA here is from genome assembly GCF_042670805.1 of Micromonospora sp. NPDC057141. NCBI lineage: Bacteria > Bacillati > Actinomycetota > Actinomycetes > Micromonosporales > Micromonosporaceae > Micromonospora > Micromonospora sp. NPDC057141. The sequence continues at coordinate 76,633 of NZ_JBHUVA010000012.1, forward strand.
CCTTGCCGCCGAGTGCCCCGGTCACGACCCGGGCCAACGCGGCGAGGTATTCGTCGTCGACCCGGGAGTCCACCGCCGGGCTCGCGTAGATGGCGCGCACCCGCTGGCCGAGTTCCACCAGGGCATCCACGGTGAAGCCGGGCAGTCGCAGTTGAGCGGCGCGCGGATTGTCCCAGCGCGGTTCGGGGCCGAAGTCGGTGGCGAGGCGCTGGGCGAGCGGCGCGAGCCGTTGGACGCCCTGCGGGCCGTCGAAGAAGGCCGGCGTGCCGGTGATCACCAGCAGAAGGCCGGGGAAGCGGTCGGCGTGCACCTCGTCGATGAGCTGCCGCAGGGCGTTGAGCGCCTTGTCCCGCGCGTCGGAGCGTACCCGTTGCAGGGTCTCGACCTCGTCGAGCACCAGCAGCAGCCCTCGGTGGCCGCTGTCCCGCAGGACGGTGAGCAGCCCGCGCAGGAAGCTCAGGGCGCCGAAGTGGTCGAGGTCGCCCTTGACCCCGGCCACCCGCCGCGCCGAGGCCGCGACGTGCGGCTGGCCGCCCAGCCAGGCGGCGAGCCCGTCGGCGGTGAGATGGTCGCCGGTGGCATTGGCGGCCCGGTAGCCGCGCAGTGCCGCAGCGAAGCCGGGCGTGCTGCGGGAGATGTCGCCCAGCCGGCGTTCGAGCAGGTCGGCCACCGCCCGGTCGAGCGCCTCGGCGTCGTCCTCGCTGATCGTCCCCCGCGCGAGGACGTCCTCCTCGAGCGCGAAGATCCAGCCGTCGAGCACGGGCCGGAACGCGCACGGCGCGAACTGTTCGGTGCTGAGGTGTTCGACCAGCCGGCGGTAGACCGTCTCCATCCGGTGCAGGGGCGTCTCCAACTCGGACACCTGCACCTCGGCGGCGGCGAACCCCCGCCGCTTGGCGCGCTCGGCCAGCCACCGGGTGAAGAACGTCTTGCCGGCGCCGTACTCGCCCCGGACCGCCTTGAAGACACTGCCACCGCTGCCGACCCGGTCGAGGTCGTCGTCGAGGGCCGTGGTGAACCGGTCCAGCCCGACCGCGAGCGCGTCGAGTCCGTTGCTCGGCACCACACCGCGACGCAGGGCGTCGATGACGTCCCGACGACGCCGGGCGGAGATCTCCGGCGTCATTGGGGCTCCAGCCCGAACTGTTCGACGAGCAACGCCCGGTTGAGGTGGACGGTGCGGCCGTCCGGGTCGAGGGTGATCACGGGATAGCCCTCGACCTGGAGCAGCCGGCGCAGTGCGGTGACGGTGCCGCTGATCCGGTGCGCCGGCACGTTGGCTCGGGCGGCGAGCGTGTCGAGGGTCGCCCGGTCGCCGCCGGCCACCAACGTGTTCAGCAGCGCCGCGACCCGCTCGTCGGCCAGCGGCACCCGGGGGTCCCGGCGCTGGGCGTAACGTTCGCTGGCGAGCAGGGCCGCCACCAGGCCGGGCGTGGTCGCGGCGGGTCCCGACGCCGCCGCCGGCCGGGCCGTGCCGGGCGCGGCGATGGCGGTGATGTCGAACAGGCTGTCCGCCTGCTCCACCGCTCGACGGGGTTGCCGCCGCCCGGAAACGCCCGAGCGGGGGGGTGGCGCGGCGTTCTCCGTCAGCGGCTCCCGCCACCAGTCCGGGCTGGCCACCGGGGCACCCGTCCACCCGGGCACGGCGTGCTCGTCGCCGGCCGTCAACACGAGCAGCGGGATCACGGCCTCCGCCGGGGCCGCCCCGCCGTGGTAGCCGGCCTTGCGGGGCCCGTACCGGACCTCCTCCCGCCAGGGCAGCACGGCCGAACCGCCGCCGAGCAGGACCCGGCTGCCCGTGACGGTGACCTCGGCCTCGTCGGCGGGGCCGGTCGCCGGGCGCCACCGGTTCTCGCTGCTGGTGCTGGGCAGGGTGACCGACTCGGGCCCCCGGTCGACGACGTGACCATGGTCGGAGACGAGCACGACCACCCGGCCGGCGGCCGAGGCGAGCAGGTCGCCGACGACGGTGACGGTGGTGTCCTTGCCCCAGACGGTGGTGCCCGGGTCGCTGCGGTCGAGGGCGTCGTCGATCGTGTTGACGACGGCGGCGACCAGCGGGACGGCGGGGTCCTCGAGCGCGGCCAGCACGGTCGGTTCGAGGGCCGCACCGGCTCCGGCCCGCAGGGCGGCCTTGTGCAGCAACCGTCCCGCCGGGAACCGGGCGTCGAAGGCCTTCCGCTCGGCCTGCTGGCCGCCGGCGGCCAGCCGCCCGCTCAGCAGGGCGCACCGGCTCGCCTCGGTCACGGTCGGCAGGGCGGCGAGCACCCCGGTCCGTGGCCCGCCCTCGGGGGTGAGTTCCACCCAGGCGCCGCTGCCGGTGACCGACTCGGCCACCTCGGTGGCGGCGGCGACGCTCATGCCGTCGAGGACGAGCAGCAGCACCCGGTGACCGTGGTCGAGGATCGGTTGGATCACGCGGTCGAGCACGTCCTCCACGCGCAGCAGCGCCCCCGGCTCGGCCTCGGCGGCGGTCGCCTCGGCGAGCAGCGTGGCGAACTGCCGGTCGTGCCGGGAACGCCGGGCGTCGACCGCGCGGTGCAGCAGCCGGTACGCCTCGGCGACCTGCGGATCGGGGTCGCCCGCGAAGAGGTCGAGGCGGGCCCGGTCGACCCAGCCGTCCTGCCGCACCTGTCGGTGCAGCGCGTCGAGCAGCGTGGCCGGCGGTGGGCCGTCGGTGGTGGTGAGCCAGCGCAGCAGGCGTACCGCCATCCGGGCGGCTTCCACTCGGCGGGGCTCCGCCGCCCGGTGCGCCTCCACGGTGGCGAGCGCGGACTGCGCCCGGGTCACTGCCGCCGGGAGCGCCGATCCGCCGGCCGGCACGGCGAGCCGGACGGCGTCGGCGAAGGCCCGCAGCCGCTGGACGAACCCGCTGGGCAGGATCGCCGACGCGCCGAGCAACTCGGTGACGCCGATCTCGGCGGCGATGGCCTCCGCGCGCCGGAGCATCCGCACTGCCTCGTCCCGGGCGTCCCCGCCCGAGTCGAACGTCCGATAGGCCCACGCCTCGGCTGCCTGGTGCAGCGCCCCGGCCTGCTGGACGGTCAGCCGGAGCCCGCCGAACCTGGGTTCCAGCCGGGTCCGGCCGACGGCGGCCTCCATCTGCGCGGCCGGCCCGCCGCCTTCGGCCCAGAGCAGGCCGGCCAGCAGCCCGAGTGGGATCACGTCCACCCCGTGACCGGCGCGAACGGCCGCCATGACCGGGACCGCGACGTGGCCGGCGACGGCCGAGAGGTATGCCGTGACGCCGTCGGCGACGTTCTTCGGGAGGAGGGCGAAGCGCCGTTGCCGGCGGGCGTCGGTGCTCCACTGCACCAGCCCGCTGTCGTCGAGTTCACCCGGCGGCAGGTCGAGCAGTTCGGCGCTGAGGCTGCGCAGGGCGTGGTCGCGGGTGAGGATCGCGCCCGGCGGGGCGGGCCAGCCGCCCGGCGGGAAGTGGTCGCTGAGCGCGTCGGCGACCCAGCCCCCCACCCGCACGAGGGTGGGGTCGAGGTCGGCCACCCCGCCGAACATCTGCCGGACCAGGTCCCACGGGTCGATCTTGCGGACCCGCTGCCCGCTCAGGTGGGCGAGGAGCCCGTCGCCCAGCTCGGCGTCCGTCAGCTCGGTCAGCAGCACCAGCCGTTCCCCGTCGGCCCGGTCGTGCAGGGCGGCGCGGGCCGCCAGCGGGGTGGGGCACGGGACCACCCGGACGGACCTGCCGTCGATCTTGAGTAGAGGCTCGACCGGCCACTCGGGTCGGGCGGCGAGCGCGATGGCCTCCGCCTGGTCGTCCTTGGCGAGCCAGGCCTCGACCTTGCGCCGGACCGCATCCGGCTGTGCCACGCCGATCGGCGCGCTCACCTGCCCGCCCCCTCGATCCCGTCGTGGCCTGGGACGTCGGCGCGGGTCACCACGCCTCCCAGGTGACCGTGACCCGCCGCCCGGCGGCGATCTCGGCCGCGATCTCGGCCGCGACCGTGCTCCAGGTCGCCGCGTCGGCGACCTCACGGCGCTGCGGGGCGACCGGCGGCTTCCCCGCCCCGGCCGTGCCGCCCTCGCCCGGCACCGCAGCCGCGCCGCCTTCGACCGACCCGGCAGGCCGACCGTCGCCGGCCGGCACCCGGGGCGGGTCGGGGTCGACGGGCTGGCGGGCCGGCGGCACCCCGGTGGGACCGGTCCCGGGCGTCCCGGAGGGTCCACCCCCGGGCGGCGGGCCGGCCGGCCAAGGCGTCGGTGGGTCGGCGGCGAGCAGCGCCGTCGCCGCCCCGGCGGCCTCCTGGAGGGCGTCGACCAGGTCCTGCCCGTGCTGTTCGTGGCGGGCCACGGCCCGGAGCCGGTCGAGGATCGTCCGGGCCCGCTCGTCCTGGCCGGCGCGGGCCTCGATCGCCTGCAGCAGGGGCCACTGGTGGGTCTGGGCCAGCGCCGCGCCGATGTCGCCGGCCTGGGCGAGCACCTCGCCGACGGCCTTGTCGTCGATGTCGCCGAGGTCGGCGCGGGCGGCCATCTGGACCAGCACCACGTCGTCGCGTTCGCCGGCCAGCTCTGCCACGAGACGGGCCGCCCGGCGGGCGGTGGCGAGCCGGCCGGTGCTGGCCGACGGGTCCAGGCCCAGCGCCCCGGCGTGCGCCTCCAACGCCTGGACGAGGTTGCCGGCCGCCTTCCTGCGCGCGTTCGCCGCCGTGCGCAGGGTGCCGGCGAGTTCGCCGAGGTTGGCCGGGGTGCGCCAGGCGGGCAGCACCACGCCGAAGAGTTCCGCGCCACGTCGCACCGCGTCGGCCCAGGCCTGTTCGTCGGGCATCGGCGGGTGCCGCAGCTCCATGCCCTCGTCCCGGATGGCAGCCAGGTTGGTCACGTCGACCTTCACCTCGTGCTGGTACCAGGCGAGCTGCTGCTCCAGCCCGAAGACCGCGATGATCAGGTTTTCCAGCTCCCGGTCGAACCCGAACGCGGCGGGCTCGTCGATGAGCTCCCGCAGCGCGCCCACCGGAAAGCGGTCGGTGTAGCCCTTGTTCGCGGCGGCCTGGAGCAGGTGTTGGCTCCACCGACAGGTGGTGGTGTTCAGCACGTACCGGCCGTCGCTGTACTCGCCGAGGCGCAGGTTGTTGCAGACCCGGCGCAGGATGCGCTGGTCGACGGGGTTGGGCACGCTGACCCCCCGGGCCGGGTCGGCGGCGGCGTTGCGGGCGTACTCCAGGATCTTGGTCAGCTCGCCGCGGGTGACCGGCCTCTCGTCGTCCGGCATCGCCGGGCGGCCGGGGTAGGACCAGGCGAGGAGTTCCCCGGTGAGGTTCCGGAACGCCTCGGCCAGGGTGCCGCCGCGCGGGTCTCCCACGTGCAGCCCGTTGGCGAGGGTGTGGAAGATGCCGACGCTGTCGTCCTGCACGTCGGCGCCGCGCGAGGTGGCGGTCCCGTACGCCTGCATGAGCGCCCCGAGCAGCGTGGAGCGGAGCTGGCTCTGGCGCTGCTGGAGATAGACCCGGCCCTGCTGGCGGTCGGCCAGCGGCCAGTCCGCGGCCAGCGAGTTGAGCCGGTCGCCGCTGCCGTTGCCGAGCAGATAATTGATCTTGGCGAGCTGGGCGACCTTGCCCATCATCTCGTCGGTGAGATAGAAGGGCAGCCAGAAGACGGTCCGCGAGCCGCGCTCCAGCCGTTCGATGCGGGAGCGGTCGGCGCTGCGCTCGTAGCCCAGCGGGTCGAACGGGTAGTCGATGACGATCCGCCACGCCTCGCCGGTGGCGATCAGCGCCGCGACGGGCATCGTGTCCTGGTCGCGGACGTTGCCGAACTTCACCTGGACGGTGTGCCGCCGGCCCCGCCAGTCCCGGGTGTGCAGCAGTTCGCCGAGCTGCCCCTCCGCTCCGACGATCCCCATCTCGGCGGTGACCAGGTCCCGGATGAGCTGCTGCCGCACCCCCGTGGTGTTGGCCTCCTCGTCGGGGACCAGGTCGAGCAGCTTGTCGTAGTCGACGGTGTGCAGCGTGAGCGTGACGACCGGATCGAGGGTCTTGGTCAGGTGCAGCTCACCGGCGCTGTCGGCGACCCGGTTGAGCCGGTTGAGCACGATCTGCCGCTCGTAGCCGGGGATCGGTGAGGTGATCGAGCCGAAGTTCAGCGCGTGCAGCTTGGCGGCGGTGAGGTTGTGCAGCGCCGGCACCTCCGGCACCAACGCGCCGAGCAGCACCGTCTTGATCAGCTTGTCGTCGAGCTGGAACTGCTGGTGCCCGGCCGCCTGCTCCTCGCCGATGCCGTTGAGGTTGAGCAGGATCGGCCGCAGCTTCTGGGTGTAGAGGGTGCGGGCGGACTGGAAGAGCTGCTTGAGCTTCGGCCGGTCGGGCAGCTCGCCGTGCAGCACCAGCGGGTCGAAGAGCGCGGCCACCCCGATCAGGTCGTTGACCTGGAGGGTGTCCCGGCGGGCGACCAGCAGCTCGGTCATCACCTTCAGGGCGGTGCGTTCGCGCTGCAACGCCTGGGAGAGCGCGACGAGGGTCGCCACCAGCGCCGGCGAGAAGGGGTAGAGCTTGCGGAAGGCGGCGGCGTCCGAGCCGATTCCGGCGTCGCCGTACTGCGCGCCGAGCAGCAGGGCGTCCCACACCTCCCGGTTGCCGCGCACGGCGGCGAACGCGTTGTCGATGACCGCCCGGCCCCCGTCGGTGAGCGGCTTGAGCAGCCGCCTCTCGGTGATCTCGGGCAGGTTGGTGTCGGCGAGGGCGATCTCGCCGAACCGGCCCTGGACGCTGCGCATGACGTGCGCCAGGGCCTCCCGTTCGGTGCCGCCGACCTGCGGGCCGAGGAAGTCCTCCAGGTTGCGCTGCCGGGCGACGAACGAGATCAGCGGCAGGGGCCGGGCGGCGTCGGCCGACTCGATCAGCTTGTTGAGCTTCGCACCCTCGGTGTTGACGAAGGTGTGGTCGCTGATCTTCGTGGAGAGCCAGAGGATCAGCTCGTCGAGGAAGAGCACCAACGCGTCGTACCCGAGGGCCTTGGCGTGCCGGGTGATCACCGCGAGGCCGGTGTCCAGGTCGAGGTATTCCCCGCTGCGGACCGCGCCGGTGAAGAACGTGCTGGTCAAGGCGCTGACCAGCTCGTCGCGCCGTTCGGTGCCCGGGGGCTCCGACGCGGCGGCGGCGTAGGTCTCCGGCGTCCAGCCGGCGGCCCGCGCCAGGTGGGCGGCGAGCCCGCCGCCGCCGGCCGCCGGGCCGCCGCCGTCGCGCAGCTCGGCGAAGAACGCCTCGTCGCCCATCCGGTCGCGGATCCGCGCGGCGTCGTCGAGCAGCGCGTCCGACCGGTGTACGGCGGGAACGGGCGCCTCCGGGTGCAGCGCGGTGATCTGGTTGAGGTAGCCCTCCAGGATCGCCTGCTCGACCGAGCGCGCGTCGAGCATGTGGAAGGTGAGGGTGAGCAGCTTCCGGTCGCGCAGCCAGGAGTCGGCGGCGAGGACCGGCTCGGCCAGGCCGCGCACCTCGCGGGCCGCCGGGTTGTGCTGGAGGATCTCCCGCAGCACCGCCATGAAGTGCGACTTGCCGGAGCCGAACGAGCCGTGCAGGAAGACCGCCTGGGAGCGGCCGGTGGTGACGGCGTGACCGATCCGGCGCAGCGCCTCGGCGAAGTTCTCCCGAAGCTGGTCGGTGACGACGTACCGGCGCAGGTCCGCGCCCTCGGCGGCGCGGACGACGAAGTCACCGTCGCCGACCGAGGCCGGAATGTCGATCACGTCCCGTAGCAGGGTCATCACCGCTCCTCGCACCGCCGTTCCCCCGTGCCGCCGGCGTCACCGACGACCCGACGATCCTATGTCCGGACGGTCCGGACAACCTCGGCCGGCACCCGGCGGGCACCATCCCGCCGGGGCCGCGCTCACCGCCACGGCCGCCGCCGGGAACACTCGCCGTCGTGGTCGGGCCGGAGCAGGCACCGCCGGCCGCCGTCCATGATCCGGTCGCAGAAGACCCAGTGGCGTACGTTCTGGTCGTCCTCGACCGAGACGGTGGTGCCGCCGGGGTCGGTCTGCGGCAGCACGTGCGTCCAATGCGCCACCACCCGGGCCAGCCGCTGCGCGGAGAGCAGGTCGTTGGCGACCACCGGCAGGTGGATGACGAAGCGCTCGCTCACCTGCCCCACTCCCGCTCGTTGCGGGCGTGGCTCCGCTCGGACTGCAACCGGCAGAGCGCGAGCTTGACCCGGCCGACCTCCCGGCGGCTCCGGTCGAGCGCCTCGTAGGCGGCGGCCAGCTCACCGGCGACCCGGTCGAGGAACTCCTGCACCTCCCGAGGGTCGAGCCCGCGCCGACCGAGCGGGGTGGAGCGGAACCGCTGCTCGCGCACCTGCCAGGGCAGCAGCCGGCGGTGGGCCGACGGCCGGTGACCGGCCGGCCCATGGGCCGTTCGGCCACGCCGGACCCGGCGGAGAAAGACGCGCATGACAGGACCTGCCTCTCGTCGAGATTGACCTGTGGAAGGAGCGGGCCCACCGGCCCGCCGCGCACCGGCGGACCCACCCCGGCACCTGCCAACGCAGCCTTCAACCAGCGGTACGACGGCAGGGCACACCCATGGCCGCTGAGCAGCTAAAACTCCACAGTGGCCGCAGAGGAAGTGAAGCACCGAGTCCAGCCAAAATGCAACGTCTAACAGAGATCACATTAGAGAGATCGAACAAAGATCCCTTAACACAGGGTTACGTGTCTATTGTTTCTGATACACAAGCGGTGTTTAATTGGGCGGTCGCACGTCAACCATCGCCAGCGCAGCGGAGGCAGGAGTGTCACAGACAGCAACGGGCTCGACCATGCTCCGACGGCAACTCGGCAGGAAGCTCGAAGGGCTTCGCAAGGCGGCCGGCTTGACGATGGAGCAGGCGGCCGAGCAACTGGACCGGGCACGGGCGACCCTCTACCGCATCGAGAACGGTGCTGAGAACGTCCGCTTCCGCGCTGCGGACGTCAAGGAGATGCTCGCTCTCTACGGGGCCAGCCATGACGACACCGAGTTGGTACTGGCGATGGCAGCAGCCACTCGCGAGAACAAGAACTGGTGGCACGACTACATCGGCTCGGGCCTGCCACGCTGGTTCCAGCTCTACATCGGACTCGAAGCTGCCGCATCCATGATTCGGAAGTATCAACCCGAGTTGGTCCCCGGCCTGTTCCAGACTCGCGCCTACGCGCAACAGGTCTTCCAGATGCCCGGAGGCTCGATCGACACCAACGATCACGACGAACAGGCTCGCGCCATCCAGCTCAGAATCGAACGCCAAGGGCTACTCACCCGATTCGCCGCCCCGCAACTCAGGGTAATAATGAACGAAGCAGTGTTGCGTCGGCCGGTGGGCGGCCCCACGATCATGGCCGAACAACTCCACCAGATCTTGAAGGCTGCGGAGCTACCGAACGTGACCGTGCGGGTGCTGGAATTTTCTGCGGGGTTGCATGCGGGCGCGATGGCCGGAGCGTTCTCGATCATGGACTTCCCTAAGGACAGCGGCGGCAAGGAGGTCGAGCCACCGGTGACCTACCTCGAAGCCGCCACCGGCGCGATCTACCTCGACAAGCCGCACGAGATCACCGCCTACAACAGCATCTGGGCCGACATGACGGGCCGAGCGTTGGACGAAGCCCAGTCCAAGAGCCTGATTCAGCAGATCGCAGAGGAGTACTCCCGTGCCTGACCTGACCGGTGCCACCTGGCGCAAGTCCACCCGCAGCAACAACGGCGGCGACTGCGTTGAGGTTGCCGACAATCTCTCGGGCATGGTCGGGCTACGCGACAGCAAAGACCCGTCCGGTCCTGTGCTGACCTTCACCCCGAGGGCCTGGGCAGCCTTTGTCCAGGGCACCAAGGCACAGACGCCGAGCCGCTGACCAACGGTCGAGCCGCCTTCGGTGAAGTCTCGGAGGCAGCTCGACCGATTTCACACCAGTCGTATCTCTTCTTCGACCCCTCCTACTGGTGATGCGGGTCGATCGGCCGATGCGCGACCTTTCGCTCATCCATGATGATCACATCATGAAGCAACACCTGACTGCTTCGGCGATTGCACTGATGATGCTGACTGGCTGCAGCGCGATGGAGGACACCCAAGCATCCGGGAGCCCGACACCGTCCATCATTAGCACGTCAGCTAGCCCTTCGCTCACGCCCTCCCCCTCGCCGGCATCAAGCACAAGCCCACCGGCGCCACCGAGCCCCACACCAGCATGGACTCCCTGTGACCTCTCCCTGAACTACTGGGAAGGCGGGTGCGACGACGACTTCATCTCCGGCGACGCCTGCGATGCCTCGTACGCCTCCGATGCCCTACTCGATGTGTATATCGAGAACAAAGACTACGTCGACGCGAATCGCCTCAAGGACTGCCCACAGTTTCTGCCGACCTGGAAAAAGGCACAGCACAGCATGGACGAGGGCAGCTTCGAGGTGGGAGCGGAGGTAAAGCCGGGCACATACGAGACCACCACACACCTGACGAAAGGCAAGGTAACAGATTGCTACTGGGAGCGGGCTGGCTCCAACGGACGGATCATCGCCAACAACTTTATCACCGCGGCTAAGAAGGTCCGAGTGACTATCCGGCCGTCAGACGAGATGTTCACCAGCCGCGGCTGCGGCAACTGGGTAAAGGTCTGAAGCCCTGTCCCTCGTAGATATTAGCCCTCTTCAGAAATGCTGGTAGCTACAGGTCCCGTCCCGGTCCTCCGCAGCACGGGACATGCGCGACCCAGGTAATACCAACACCTGACCTTCGCAGTGGATCGTATTCTAGCGATGCGCACCTTCGATCAATTGGTATGGGTTCCCATTTTCGACGGACTGGTGGATCAGGATAACTGCTGGTAGCAGCTCCCCCGCCCGCAGAGCCTGCCGGATTCCCTCCACCTTTGCATGCCCATCGACATCACCTGGTTCATTAATAAGCTGATTAGGATGCACTAGATCGGCCTGAACGTGCTCCTCGCGCCAACACTTCAGGTACTCGCTTACCTGGAAGCCGTGCTCAAGGTTGTTCACAGTAGAACTGCCGAACTGAGCCGGGCAATACGCCCCTCACGCCCGTGACGCACAGCCGCGCCGCCTCCGAGGCTACTCCTCCGAGGCGGCGTTGTTGTCCTGCGCCTAGTCCAACACAAGGATCAGGTCCAGTCCTTGATCCGGGTGGTAGGTCCAAGATGCTCGAATCTTGCCCCATTGAGCCGTCTGCTTGCCATCAAGGGCACGAGTGGACGACATCTCAGAGATGACATAGTCGGGTGTACCCAACTCTTTCAGCGCACATTGGATGTCGGTGTAAGTAAGGCCGGTGTCTTCTTTTCCTCCACCATCGAGGGTAAGGGAACTTCCCCCGTCCCCCACACTCGCGTTGCCCGAGCTCAGGGAACACTTCTCCTTGGCAAGCGCCAGGACGGAGTCACCCTTCTCTCCGTCCGAGCTCTCATCGGAGGGGCGAAAGATCAGAGCACCCACGCCGATGCCAGCGCCGAACAGGAGGACACCTGCAACGGCCGCAAGGCCGAGATTCCACTTCCAAGCAGGCCGGGTGGCAGGCGCCGGAACTGACGGCCCGTCGAGCGATTCGGCAAGCGCACCCAATTCTTCGGAACTCATCGACTTAATTTCAGCATCGCTTGGGTACGGCTCACTTGCAGGCTCAGGGGTTGAGAGGCCCGAATTCACTTGTCTTCCTCGCATGAGAACAGCTGAAACCGGCTTCACCGGCAGGGACTGCGATGCCGACCGACATCTAACTAGCGACGCCGACATCCAAGCATCGCCAACACTGGCCACTGCAATACCGGCCGCCGCGAAGCGAATGTAGTTGCTTTCGCACCTCGCCACCAATCACTGTCGGGACCCCGACAGTGACGATCCTTCTACGGCGATCCTTGTCTCAATCGACGACCGCTTCCGAGTTGCCCTGCCGCGCCCTGACTCGGCTCAACAACCAGGTCACGAAAGTTCAGGCACGCCGCGCAGCAGGGTCAGCGCCGACCGATCCGAGCTGAGTTGTGACAGTTCGGCGTCGATGAAGGTCGTGAAGAAGTCGGCCGGCGACCCAAAGAAGCCGGGCTTTTCGGCCGTGTGCCACTGATGCAGCCACGGCTCGATCTCCGCCAGACCGGCGAGCAGCGGCAGCAGGCGGTGCGCCTGCCATGCCTCCTGCGTCTTCCGGTCCAGATAGACGGTGGCGAGCGCCTGCGCCTGCGCCAGGTGGTCCCAGCCGGCCCAGCCGAGCAGTTCGCTGCCGTCGCTGTCCCGGCCTGCCTCCGGGTAGGAGATGAAGCGTTCCTTCGGCACGTCGAGCTTCCCGCGCGCCCTCCAGTACGACGGCCGGACGAAGTCCGCCGAGGCGTACTTCGGCGGCACCTCGATCTCGACCTTCTCCCCCGCGTCCTCCCGGCGCTGCAATGCCCAGGTCCGCTCCCACTGCGCCCGCTTGCGCAGCCCGGCCGGCTTGTACCGCTGCCCCGGCAGGTACGGCACGTGCTCGTCGGCAACGAGCTGGCCCAGCGTCCGGGTCAGGTCGTAGGTGTCGTGCCCGACCCACAGGTCCAGCACCGCCCGAAAGTCCTGGTCAGAGCCGACCCGGTCGGCGAGCTGCGCCACCGACAACGGCGTGGGCGTCCCGCCCCACAACTCGGCGGCCTCCAACCGGTCGAGCAGCCAGTCCCGCAGGGCGGCCGACTGCATCTTCTCCCATCCGTCGGTGGACCAGCGCCGCTTGCACTCCGGCCGCTCGATCAGGCCGATGTGCCGATTGGATCCGATGGCGTCGATCCGCCGCTCCACCAGCGCCCGGTACTCCGCCGGCCAGTGCGGCTGCGGCCGGTCGATCGGCTTGGACCCGTGCCGGTTGAACCACTCGGTTTGGGCACCGCTAGTGTGCAGCACGATCTCGAAGGCCCGCTCCCCCAACGCCAACTCCGGCGGATCGGCGCACGTCAGGTCCTCATCAATCAGCCCGTAGAGCCGGTAGACCTCCCAGTCCAACTCCTCCTGGAGCGCGATCATCCGCGCCCGCACGGAGTGGTACTCCGCCTCGGCCTCCGCGAGCCGCTGCCGGGTAGGCACCCCCGAGGCGGCAACCGCCGCCGGGGTCAAGCTGGCCAACCGCTGCGCCAGCCCATCTAACTCCTGAGCCCTCCCCAACGGGTACGCCCCCGGCAGCGGAAACCGCTGCACGTTGGTAGCGTTAAATTGATAGAACCTTTCCCATTCTTGACTTTTGAATCCCTCACTAACCCCCTGTCCACCCTTATTGTGACTTACCTGCTTAAGCCAGAATCCGCCCGTCGAACTATTCAGCAGCCCAAGCAACTGCAAATGATCACCCTCCGTAGCCCCCTCCGGAAGCTTTACTAGAGGCGCGGTCTGCTTAAACACCCTCCCACCTCGATCCAGAACAAAGTGGTTATGCGTTGCCACCTCCGCAAAAGCAATAGACAATGAGATTTGGTACCGCTTAACAAAGAACATCGAATATTCGTACCATTTTAAACCGCGCTCGATCTGCGTTTCGCCATACGCAACTCGCCCCGCAAGAACGCATTTCATCGGCCATAAGAACTTGAGTACCGCCGGCGTACCAGCCGGCTCCAATGTCTGCTCACGATAGGGCCATAGAGACATCAACGGAGCATTGATCGCCCAGTCTCGGCTCGCTTCACCTTCAACCATAGCTCGCGTCTGATCAGCCGGAATACCTGCTCGCCGCAGCGTTCCTGCCCCCACCACGTAGGCACTATCCTCGCGGGTTACCGCACCGAAACCGACCTCTGCAACAACGTGGGCGAGAGCGCCGGACAAATTGGTCAACTGACGCATGAGACCCACCGCGCCACCACCTGCAAGACTCCAGGGATGGCCGCCGAACTGACTGCGTTCTAGGTCGCTTGTCGTCACCCACTCCGACTCCGATCCGGGAAGATCGATCTGTCGGACAATCGACTGCCACACATTGCCGCTCTCGGCCGGAATCGGCTTGGCCGACTCTCCCCGAATCCCAAGAACCGCCCGCACGACCAGAGCCCTACGGCGCTTGTTCGAGCGGCCAACAAGGATCACGGTCGGCGTGCCATGGCCAGGAATATACACGCCCGAAGTATCGATGACCTCCGTCAACTCAACCTCGTGCCCGAAATACCTTTCGATGAGTTTCTTGCCGAACTCGCGCTTCATGAAAGCGTTGCCAGTGATCTGGCCGACATAGCCAGCGCCTTCGCCATCCTGGTCAGACCACTTCGCCAGGTCGAAGAAGCGCTTCGCAAACGGCACCGTCAAGGCGTATTGCCGGTGGCAGACGGTCGGGTAGATGCTGCGGTAGAGCTGGTTGCGGGCACTGTCGGCGACGGTGATGTAGGGCGGGTTGCCGACCACCACCGTGTACTGGTTCTCGGCCAGGTAGTCCTTGAGCAGGTCCTCGTCTTCGCTCTCGTACGCGAAGATTTTCTTCTGCTCCTCCGCCCCCGCCTTGTCGCTCTGCGCGCCCTGGCTTTCCAGCATCTTGAGCAGGTCGCCTTGGGCGCGGGAGCCGAACGCCCCCCATGGCAGCAACGAGTCGCCGGTTGCCACCCGGATGGGCCAGGCCGGGGTGCGTTCCAGCCTGGTCAGCCCGCACACCTTCATGGCGGCGATCAGCAGCCGGAACCGGGCGATCGCGACTGCGAACGGGTTGATGTCGACGCCGGTCACCTGGCCGAGCGCCCGCTCGGCGAGGATCTTGACATCCGTGGCCGGCTCCCGGTCCTGCCACTTGCGGAACAGCCTGTGGAACGCGCCGAGCAGGAAGTGGCCGGAGCCGCAGGTCGGGTCGATGACGCTGGTCGGGGCGAGGCCGAACTCCCTGACCGCCGGCTCGAACGTCCGGTCGAGGATGAACTCCTCCACGAACTCCGGCGTCTGCAACAGCGCGTACGTCTTCTTGGCGTGCGTCGACAGGTCCTGGTAGAGGTCGCCGAGGAAGCGGGTGTTCAGGTCGTCGCGGCGAAGCGACTCCTGACCGGCCCCCCGGCGGAAGAAGTCGCTCAGGTTCTCGGCCGCCGGGCCGGAGATGTCGAACCGCCACACCGGGTTGTGCTGGTCGAAGATCTTGCCGGTGGCCTTCAACTCGGCCAGGTAGCGGAACGCCTGCCGCAGCCAGTCGCGGTCGTTGTCCCGAAAATTCTTGATCAGGTACGCCTGCCGGTGCTGCACTGCCCGGTCTGCCGGCGCGGCCGGGTCGGCACCGCCGATCCAGAGCCCGTCGACCAGTTCGTTGTCCTCGCAGAACCGGACGAATACGCAGCCCAGCACCCAGGCCACCGCCGCCTGGTCGAGCAGGTCGTCGAGCCACGTCTCGAAGCTCGCCGCGACCCGCTCGGCGGCCTTGGCCCGGTCGTGCTCCTGGCGCAGCTCGGCTCGCAGGCCCGGCGCCTCCGCGACCTGCCCGCGCAGGTCATCCACCAGCGTCTTGACCTGTGCCTGCAACGCCTTCAGCTCGATCACCGCCAGATTGTAAGGTTTGGCGTCCTCCAAACCGCTACTCCGAGTCGTCGTCGGCCACGCCTTCCGTCCTTCCACCGACCCGCACGTCGAGGCGGGCGGCGAAGGACCGGAGCCGCTGCTCCAGGAACTCGGTGCGGTCGTCGACGAAGATCTGGCTCCCGCCCTCGCACAACCGCCGCCACGCCTTGACCGGGATGCCGTGGCTGTCGAGGATCTGCTCGGCGGTCGAGCGGCCGACAAATCCGTTCAGCGGGCCCAGCCCCTTGAGGGCGGCGAGCACCCCGATGTTCGGCGTGGTGGGGAAGATCAGCCGGTTGGCGGGGCGGCTGTCCCTCGGCACGACGTGCCGGAAGATCTGCGGGTCGGCGGTGGCGAGCAGCTTCGCCACGTCGAACGGCTGACCCAGCATGTCGAGCCGCCGGGGAAACTCCAGCCCCTCCCAGACCACGTACGCCTTCGTCCGGGCGCTGTTGAGGTTGAACGCCCCGGGCATCGGCTGCACGTCGGTCTCGTCCGGCTTCAGGTCCCCCGCACCGGCGGCGAACGCCCGCATCTCGTCCAGCCCCCGGCGCAGGATCGTCGAGGTCGCCCCGGCGAACGCGCTGGACCAGGAGGTGACCCAGAACCAGCGGCGCAGCCGGTCGTACTGCCAGCCGCTCGGCTCGGGCCGGACGTGGAAGAACATGGCCAGCAGCACGAGCTGGTGCGAGTACGGCAGGAACTTCGCCTGCGGCAGGCTCACGCCGTGCTGGAGGAACCGCGCGGCGAGGCGCACCGCCCGGTCGGTCTGCGGCAGGGCGTCGTGCAGGCGGTTCTGCACGTAGTTGGCCACGAGGCTCCACCGGGGCGACATGATGTCGGTCTCCCCGGCGATGGCCAGCAACGACCGGAACACCGCGAGCCGGGGCAGCTCACCGAAGCCGGTGTCGGCGATGGCGGTGACGATGTCGTCGATCCGGCTCGCCAGGGAAGGCTGCTCCTTACGGTAGGTCAGGGCGGAGACCATCTGGTCCGGGTCCATCCGGGTGCCCGTGCGGTTGAGCCGGGCGTAGACGTTGACCGCCTGGTCGATGCTGGCCCCCTGGAGCCGGACCAGCGTCAGCTTGTATCCCTTGATCCGCTGGGTGACCGCCTCGGCCTCCCGGATCAGTTCGTCGACCTGACGGCTGTCCTTGGCTTCCAACTCCACCCGGTGGAAATGCCGGAGGAAGTCCCGCGTCCGCATCACCGCGGCCAGCGGCAGCAGGTGCGGTGAGAACCTGCCGGAACGGTGGTGGCGGTACCGGTCGGAGCCGAGCGGATCGGGTCGCAGGTCCCGGTAGATCTGCCAGATCCAGTCCCCCTCCTCCTCGGCCGGGCCGTCACGCAATGGCCGGTTGAGCACGCCGAAGAGAGTGGACACCCGCTGGTGACCGTCCAGGAGGTAGGAGACCTGCCGGCCGTCGCGTGGCGGCGGCACCTTGAGGCCGCCAATCTGCTCCAGTGACGGCACGCGCTCGTCGGTCTGCCAGAGCAGCAGGCTGCCGATCGGGTAGCCGCGCTCGATGCTGTCGAACAGCTCCAGCATCTGATTTGGCCGCCAGACGAAGGGCCGTTGGAAGGCGGGCACCCGGATCTCGCCCCGACCGATCCCGCCCAGCAGGTCATCGATGAGCGCGATGGTCGGGTCCGGCCGGATCTCGGCCTCGTGGCTGCGCATGGGGCCCAGTGTCCTACAGGATCCGGTTGATCATTGCGAGCAACTCCCGCAGCTCCGCCACGACGCCCGGCCCCAGCTCGGCGAAGTCGTCCTCGGTGAGCGCCAGCTCGACGGGAAACACCCGCTTGGGCACGTGGCACCGCCGGCCCTTGAACCAAGTCTTGAGGTGCAGGTAGCCCCGCTGCTCCGCCTCGACGCCCCGCAGCTCGTCGACAGGGTCCGGCCGATATGCGAAGTGGTGTTCCCAGATGCGGAACGGCGCGTAGTTCTCCATCATTCTCCAGGCCAGCAGGTGCACCTCCGCGACACCGTGCTGCCGGCACTTTTCGACCTTGTCCTCGTTGCGCCCCGGGTGGCCGGCGTGCTCGCGGTCGCTGTCGAACAGCACCGCCACCCGCACCAGCACGGTGAAGCCAGCCCGTTCCTCGGCGGCCAGCTCGGGGATGTCCCCGCTCCCGCCGCCGTGACCGAACACCAGCCACTGCCGGCTCGGAGCCAACGCCTCCACCACCCGGTGATCGCCGAGGGCCGCCGCGACCGCGCGCACGAAACCGCCGTCGGCGATCCGGTTCTCCACGACCAGGGTGGCGGGGCGGCGCAGGTCCGCCACGAACTCCTTGAGCTTCGCGGCGGTGACCCGGGCGACCGCCGGTGCGGCGGGGGCCGGGTTCGCCGCCTCCACCAGCGCCTTCTGCACGAACTCGGACAACACGGGGGCCGCTTCGTCGGCGAACCGCTCGGCGCTGAGCGCGACCGGAAGGCTCGGCCGCCACTCGTGCCGCCCCTCCACGGCCATCGCCAACAGGTGGATCACCGACAACCGGTCGCCGGAGGTGAAGACCTCGGGCTCGATGTCAAGACGCATAGCCACCCTGCCTGAGCTGGGCCGCCGCGAGCGCCCGCACCTCGTGGTAGTCCTGAGAGAAGTAGCCCTCCGGCCAGTCGTCGTCGAGGTTGCCCAGCCGGTCGATGCCGACCTGCCGCACGTCGGAGACGCCGTCGCGCTGCTCGACGACATACACCGCCACCATCTCGGGTGGACACCCCTCGGCGATCTTCCGCCGCAGTCGCAACAGCAGGGTCTCGCTGTGGGTCTCGATGAGAAAGCGGGTGCCGGTGGCCTGCGCGGTGCGCACATAGAGTTCGGCCAGCGCCGCGTGGGCACCGGGATGCAGGTGCATCTCCGGCTCCTCGATGATCTGGAGGGCCGGCTGCCCCTTCAGGCCACGCATCTCGTCGATCGCGCACTGCACCAGGATCGGCAGCACCTGGGACAGGCCGGTGCCCGCGTCCGCCAGGTTGACCCGCACCCGGCTGCCGCGCCGGGTCAGCACCGTCGACCACAGCGGCCCGGCCTCGATCTCCTCGATCTGCCAGCCCGGGACGATCACGGCCAGTTGCTCGTTGACCCGGGCGAGCAGCTCGCCACCGTTGCGGGCCTGGTCGTGCGCGAGGATGCCGAGGGTGCCCTGCCCCTGCTCACCGATGCCGCGCGGCACGCCGAGCGGTAGCCGGTGCTGCCGCTCAGGCCGGTCCCGGTAGGCGCTGAGGAAACGAATCGGCCCGAGACTCAGCGGGATCTGCTTGAGCAGGCGCAGCTCCGGGATCCCGCTCGTTCTGGGCCGCAGCCCGGCGAACGGAACGGCCCGTACCACCGGTGCCCGCCCCGGCGTGTGGATCTGATAGGAGAAACCCTCGTAGCCGTCGGTCATCGTCGGCTGCCAGGAGAGCACCATCTCCTGGTCCGCCAGCCCGACGCGCAGGTCTGAGACGAAGGCGGTCCGTTCCTCGTCGACCAGTTGGACCGTGGCGTCCATCGCGAAGGGAGCCGGCCCGTCCACCTCGAAGCCGAGGAAGAACTTGCCGTGCGGGCTCTGCTCGAAAACCAGGTCGGCGAAGCCGTCCACGGGCTGCGGTTCGAGCCGGTCCAGGTCGAGGGGTGCGGTGCTGGTGGTGTTGAATCCCGTGCCGATGACCAGCGGGGCCCGGGTCAGCACGCTCTTGCCGGAGTTGTTCTTGCCGAGCACCACCGTCACCGGGGCCAGCTCGATCTCCTGCCGGTCCCGGAAGCAGCGATAGTTCTCCAGCACGATCTTGCTGAGGGGCATTCACATGTTCTAGCAGGACACCGGGACAGCAACCGCCCCCGCAGTTGTCGGCAACGCGACAGGTCGCACTTGGTCCTAGGTCTCGCTGATGTCGAGGACCATGTCGTTCATGCGATAGCAGCCCCGTCCTCGTCGAGCCGGCGGAGCCACTCGAGATTCTGGGCATGCTGTTCGTCGCTGATCGGCGGGAGAGCCGCCAGCCGAGCCCTCGTCGCTTCCACGTCCTCGTCGGTCACGACGTAGCCGAGCTGCGCCCACCGGGTGCGGAGGCCGTCGGCGCGCATCTTCCGGCGGAGGATCCCGGCAATGAAACCGGACATGTTGCCCTGCGTGTGCTCGACGTAGGCGGCCACGTCGTCGGGCAGGCTGATCGTGATGCGACGAGTCATGCCCTCAGGATGCCTTCCGCCCACTCGCGGCTCCCCCATGCCGGTCACGCCACGCGGTCGGCTGCTGCGCCGGTCGCCTCGATCCACTCTTCGGCGAGCCAGAGCGACTGACCGGCCGGGGAGGTCAGCGGCAGCTGCACCCCGTCCAGCACCGCCGGCTCCGGCCGCCGCGCCGGGACCAGCAGCAGCCGGGCCGCCGGCCGGGGCCGGGTCGGGTCGGCCAACTCCTGGAGCAGCCCGAGCTGCCCGTACCGGGCCAGCGGCGCGGCCTCCGTGAGCAGCACCGGCCCGTCGGCGGCGGCGATGGCCGCGCCGACCGCCGGGACCACCTGGTGCCGGACCAGATCCACCAGGCTGCGGAAGTCCGCGTCCAGCGGCTTCCCGTTGTCGGCCGCCACGATCGCCTCCCACGGGAAGCCCAGCGCGCGCAGCCGCTCCAGCAGGATCGCCGTGACGTCCACCTCGGTCAGCGGCAGCCGGGCCAGCAGCGCCCGCCGGGCCGGGCCGAGCCGGCGCAGCGGCGCCAACACCGCGAGGAACGCCCGCCGGTCCACGGCCGAGGCGAGCCGGTCGCCCACCTCGTCGGCGGCGCTGAGCCCGAGCAGCGGCGCGTGGGTGGTCTCCATCCGGGTGCCGGTCGCCGACGCCGGGAAGACCGGCGGCCCGTACGCCCGGTCGGTCGGGTGCCAGGTCAGCGGGACCTCGGCCGCCGCGAGCAGATCGTTCAGGGCGGGCCGGTCGGGCACCCGCTCGGCCCGGGGGAAGCGGCTGTGCACCCGCTCGCGGATCTGCTGGGCGCTGAGCCGCTGGCCGATCAGGCTGCCCGCCGACAGCCGCAGCGCCCGTTGCGCCGGCATGTCCACCGGATAGAGCTGACCCTGCGCGTTGACGTCGACCCGGTCGTTGCTCCCGACCGCCGCGAGCTGCAACAGCCGCAGGTCGGCCACCGCCGGCATCCCGGCCGGTGCCGGCAGCCGGCGCAACTCCTCCACGGCGCGTTGCCGGGTCGGCAGCGGGTCGGCGGCGGCCAGCTCGGCGGCACGGCCGCCCAGCTCCACCACGTACCCGAGAAAGTCGGCGGCGGTGACGTCGGACGCCGGGTCCTCCGGCTCCCGGCCGACCAGGACGGTGTCCGAGCCGCGGAAGCGGCGGACGTCCACCCGGGCGTCGCCGCCGGTGCTCAGCTCGGCCTCGACGGCGGCGCGCACCAGCCCGATCGCCTGCGGCAACCGCTTCGGCCCGGACGTGTAGGAGCCGCGCGCCGCGATCAACGCCTGCGCCAGCTCCTCGGCCGACATCACCGCGCCCCGGGTCCCGAGCAGCGCCACGATCTCGTTGCGCACCGCCGCCAGCGCCGGCAGGCCCAGCCAGACCCGGGCCTGCGCGCTGAGCAGCTTGGAGATCTGCGGCTGGGTCCGGCCGGTGGCCCGGGCCGCCTCGGCCTGCGCCGGCCAGCGCAGGAACGCGCCGTCGCCGGTCGGCGCCTGCCCGAGCAGCACGGCCAACGCCCGATGGTTGCGGGACGCCGGGGCGGGCAGCAGCGCCTCGCAGAGCGCCTCGACGCCCTGGGCCACCGGCTGGTCGTCGGTGGCCGCCGGCTCGCTGTCGCCCGGCAGCACCGCGCGCAGCGCCCGCGCCTGGGCGAGGATCTCCTTGCGGGTGGCGTCCGGCACCCCCTTCGCCCGGGTCAGCGCCGACGGCTCCGCGTCGAGCAGCTCGCCGACGGTGTGCAGACCGAGCCGTTCCAGCGCCGAGCGGGCCCGGGCGGTCAGGTCGGTGACCTCCAGCAGCGACTCGCGGGTCAACCCCACCGGTGCCGGCACCGGACCGACCGGCGGCACGGCCTGCTGCGGAATCTGCTGGAAGATGGCCCGCCAAACGTCGGTCATCTCGTCGACGGTGTCGAACCGGGCCGCCGCGTCCCGGGCCAGCGCCCGGCGGAAGAACTCCACCAGCCGGTCGGCCACCGCCGGATCGAACGCCGCCGGATCGAGGGTCACCTCGTCGCTGACCGCCGCAGGGTTCGCGTTGTCCCCCCAGCGGGGCAGGGTGCCCGTCGCCATCTCGTAGAGCACCACGGCCGCGGCGAACCGCTCGGCCGCCGCGTCGTAGCGCAGCCGCCGCGCGGAGCCGAGGAACGGGTCGAGGTAACCGACCGTGCCCGCGCCGAGCTGGTCGGCCGGCGTGGCGGACAGCGAGAAGTCGAAGACGCACAGGTGCGGCTGCTTGTCCTTGGGGCGGGGGCGGGCCGCCAGGTTGGCCGGCTTCAGGTCCCGGTGCCAGACGCCCTGGCCGTCCAGATAGTTGACGATGTCGAGCAGGTCCCGCCCGTACCGCCCCAGGAACTCCAGCGCGAGCCGGCCCCCGCGCAGCTCCTCGGCGAGGGTCCGCGCCCCGGCGCTCTCCAACAGCAGGGCGGTCCGGCCGCCGACCCGCACCGGGCCGTCCACCAGCGCGGCCACCTGCGGATGCTTCAACCCCGCGAGGGTACGCGCCTCCGCCGTCAGCCGCTCCTCGTGCTGCTCGTCGCGGGCCACCTTCAGCACCAGCTCACGGGAGGAGTCCGCGCCGACCCGGGACACCAGCAGGGCGACCGCCGTGGCACCCGAGCCGAGCCGGTCCTTCACCTCCAGGCCACCGTCGAGCAGGTCACCCCGGTGCGCGGAGAGCGGATCGACCACCGGCTCCGGCTCCGGCGCGGTCAACTCCTCCCACACCTTCTCCAGGTCCTTACGGAACGCCGAGACGCTGGGCAGCCGGTGCGCCGGGTCGCCCCGGGTCGCGTCGTAGACCAGCTTGACCAGCTCAAGCGGCATACCGTCGACGGCCGCCGCCAACTGCAGGCCGCTGTCGCGGACCGCGTTGACCAACTCCTCCGGCGTGGCGGCCGGCGCCGCACCGGCGAAGATCCGGTACGCCAGCGCGCCGAGGGAGAAGACGTCGAGCTGGTGCCCCGGCAGCCGGGTGGCACCGTCGGCCTCCGGCGCCTGATAACGGCGCACCTCGTCGTCGAAGAACAGCTCCAGGCTCGCCTGATCGCTCGACGAGCCGAGCCGGGTCAGGTGGGTCGTGCCGGCCAA
Organism: Micromonospora sp. NPDC057141; assembly: GCF_042670805.1. Taxonomy (NCBI): domain Bacteria; kingdom Bacillati; phylum Actinomycetota; class Actinomycetes; order Micromonosporales; family Micromonosporaceae; genus Micromonospora; species Micromonospora sp. NPDC057141. Next base: position 99,364 of record NZ_JBHUVA010000012.1, read on the forward strand.
CCGCCCGCCGGTCTGCCAGTCGGTCACCACCAGCGTCCAGCGCGGCCCGTCCGGGTCCCGCACGTAGACGGCCCGGGGCGAAAGCGCCCGGTGGGCCAGCCGGCGCGAGTGCGCGTAGTCGATGATCTCCGCGAGATCCTGTACCAGTTGCAGCCGCTGGGCCAGGGTCAACCCGTCGCCGCGCCGCAGCAGCCACTGGTCGAGGCGTACCCACTCGGGCTCGTGGTCGAAGACGACCGCCGGGCCCCACGGGTGCTCGACCAGGTCGTGCACCTGGGCCACCCCGGGGTGGTGGATGCCCTGCAACAGGCGGAACTCCCGCTCCGCCGCCCTGCGGATCGCCGGCACCTCGTGCTCGGCGGCCCGGCTGGACAGATAGAAGCGCACCCGGCGCACCAGCGAGGTGTGCAGCGTGTGGCCGGCGAGGAAGTCCTGCCAGCCGAGCCCCTCGGCGAACGGCTTCGGATGCAGCAGCAGTTGGCCGACCTTGCGGTCCGCCACCGACGGCCGGATCTTCGCCCCGCGCACCAGCTCGACGATCTGCCGGGCCCGCGCCGCGTCCACCAGGTGATCGGGGTTACGCGGCGGCGCGAGCAGGAATTTCTTCAGGCTGGGCAGCCCGGACTCCGCCTCGTGCCCGTCCAGCCCGTGGACGTGCTGGCCGCCGATCGCGTCCAGCTCCGCCCGCATCCCCCTGGCGTGCAGGAAGACCGCCGCACCGACGTAGGGTGCCTCGCCCTGCCGCCCCTGCTGCCTGGCGTAGTAGCGGATCAGGCTGGCCAGCCGCTTCGCCTTCCGGTTAGCCAGGATGTAAGGGTTGTCCTCCGGGATGAGCCGGGAGTTCCGTTCCCGGCGCACCCACTGGGTGCCGTCCCCACGGATCTCGCCCTGCCAGTGCTTCAGCTCCAGCACGTGCAGCCCGCTGGGCGTCAGCACCAACGCGTCGACCTCGTTGATCGAGCCGTCGGTGGCCACGAACTCGACGTTGGCCCAGACGTGGTACGGGTCGGCGTCCGGCAGGTAACCGGCCAGCTCGCGCAGCCCGTCCTGCTCCCAGGTGTAGGAGCTGGCGTTGATCTGCTCCCAGCGCGGCGAGTCCTCACGCATCAGCCGATCCCTCCACCCCGGCCGTCGGTGCCCCGGCTCAGCCTCCGCACCTTACCCGCCCGACGGCTCGGCCCCCTCGACGCCCGGCCGCTGGCGCGGTCGGGTCGGTTACGCCTGCCCGCCCAGGTTTCGCCAGAGGAACTCCAGGGTCAGGGCCCACAGGAACGCCCGCTGCGCGTTGTTCGCCGCCGCGCCGTGCCCGCCCTCGACGTTCTCGTAGTACGCCACCTCGTGCCCGCGCTCGCGCAGCCGGGCGGCCATCTTGCGGGCGTGCCCCGGGTGCACCCGGTCGTCGCGGGTGGAGGTGACGAGCAGGGTCGACGGGTACGGCCGGCCGCCGTCGACGTTGTGGTACGGCGAGTATTCGCGCAGGTAGGCCCAGTCGGCGGCGTCGTCCGGGTCGCCGTACTCGGCCATCCAGGACGCCCCCGCGAGCAGCTTGTGGTAGCGGCGCATGTCCAGCAGCGGCACGTGCGCGACGATCGCGCCGAACAGCTCGGGATAGCGGGTCAGCATCACGCCCGCCAGCAGGCCGCCGTTGCTGCCGCCCTCCATGCCGAGGCGCTCCGGTGTGGTGATGCCCCGGGTCACCAGGTCGGCGGCGACGGCGGCGAAGTCCTCGTACGCCCTCGGTCGGTTCTCCCGCAGCGCGGCCCGGTGCCAGGCTGGGCCGTACTCGCCGCCGCCCCGGATGTTCGCCACCACGTAGCTGCCGCCCCGGGCCAGCCAGCCCCGGCCGACGATGCCGCTGTAGTGCGGCAGCTCGGGGACCTCGAAGCCGCCGTACCCGGTGAGCAGGGTCGGCCCGCCGGCCGCGTCGGGGTCGCCCACCAGGAAGTACGGCACCCGGGTCCCGTCGGCGGAGGTGGCGAAGTGCTGGCGCTCGGCCAGGCCGGAGGCGTCGAAGAAGGCCGGCGCCCGCTTGAGCGGCTCGACCGGGCCGCCGACCTGCCCGAGCCGCAGCGTCGCCGGCTGCCGGAACCCCTCGGAGACCAGCAGGTACGCGTCGCCGACGTCCGGGTCGGTGTCCACCAGCCGGCTGTGCTCGGACTCCGGCGCACCGGCCAGCGGCTCCCGCCGCCACGCCCCCGCCGAGCCGGGAACGCCGGGAACGCCGGGAGCGCCAGGGACGGCGGGGGTGAGCACCTCCAGTCTGCTGCGCACGTCGGCGAGGGTGGCCAGAATCAGATGATTGCGGGTCCACGCGTGGTAGCTCAGCGCGGTGCGCTCGTCGGGCGTGAACAGCGTCGTCAGCTCCCGCTCACCGGCGAGGAACGCCTCGAACGGGGCCGCCAGCAGCGCGCCCGCCGGGTGGGTCACCCCGTCGACCGTCCACGCCGAGCGCAGGCCGATCACCAGCCACTCCCGGTGCGCGTCCCAGTGGGCGTCCTCCGGCACGTCGATCCGCAGCCGCTCCCCCGCCGCCGTCAGCACGTACGCCTCGGAGCGGAAGAAGTCGAGGCGGCGGCCCACGAAGGTGCGCGCGAACCCGGGCGTGGGGTCGTGCGAGGCGTACGCGGAGACGTCATCGGCCTGGCCGGCGAAGACGACCTCGGCGGACGGCAGCGGCGTGCCCCGCCGCCACCGGCGGACCGTGCGGGGGTAGCCGGAGGTGGTCAGCGAGCCGGGCCCGAGGTCGGTGGCGACCAGGATGTGCTCGGCGTCGATCCAGCAGACGTCGCTCTTGGCCTCGGCGAGCGTGAAGCCGTCGGCGGCGAAGGCCCGGCGGACCAGGTCGAACTCGCGCACCACGGTCGCGTCGGAGCCGCCCCGGGAGAGGCTGACCAGGCACCGGCCGTGCCCGGGGCGCAGCACCGTCGCCCCCTGCCAGACCCAGTTCTCGCCCTCCTGCTCGGCCAGCGCGTCGACGTCGAGCAGGATGTCCCACTGCGGCTCGGGCCGGCGGAATTCGTCGAGGGTGGTGCGCCGCCAGATGCCCCGGGGGTGGGCGGCGTCGGTCCAATAGTTGTAGTAGAGGTGGTCGCCGCGCCAGCCGGGGTAGGGGATGCGGTCGTCCGCGTCGAGCACCTCGCGGATCTCGGCCCGCAGCGCGGCGAACCGGTCACCGCCGGTCAGCGCGGCCATGGTCTCGGCGTTGCGGTCGCGCACCCAGCCGGCGGCGTCCGGGCCGTCCAGGTCCTCCAGCCAGCGGTACGGGTCGTCGTCGGTGTCGATCAGCCTCGTCACCTTTGCCACTATTCCCGGCCGGGTCAACCCCGCCGATGCCCCGCCGAGGCCCCGGCAATGCCCCGCCGGTACCCAGGCGATGCCCCGCCGATGCCCTCGCGGCATCCGGGCGAGGGGGACCACCGGCCCTGGCATGGCGCAGGTTTCGCGGGGTATGACGGGTACATGAGGGCGAGTTTCCGAATCGGCCGGATCGCGGGCGTTCCCGTCGGGGTCAACTGGAGCGTCCTGGTCATCTTCGGGCTGATCGCCTGGGGGCTGGCGGGCAGCCAGTTCCCCCGGTCGTACCCGGACCGGCCGACCTGGGCGTACGTGCTCGCGGGCCTGAGCGCGGCGGTGGTCTTCTTCCTCGGGCTGCTCGCCCACGAGGTGTCGCACGCCGTGGTCGCCAAGCGCAACGGGCTGGAGGTCTCCGGGATCACCCTGTGGCTCTTCGGCGGGGTGGCCGAGCTGCGCGGGGAGGCCCGCGACCCGGGGGCGGAGCTGCGCATCGCCGGCGTGGGGCCGCTGGTCAGCCTGATCATCGGCGTCTTCTTCGGCGGCGTCGCCGCGCTGCTCGCCCTCGCCGGGGTGGGCGGCCTGCTGCTCGGCGCACTGGCGTGGCTGGCCGGCATCAACATCCTGCTGGCGATCTTCAACGTGCTGCCGGCCGCCCCGCTGGACGGGGGCCGGCTGCTGCGGGCCGCCGTGTGGAAGGCCACCGGCGACCGGACGCGGGCGTCGGTGGTGGCGGCCCGCGCGGGCTGGGTCCTCGGCGCGCTGCTGATCGGGCTGGGCCTGTGGCAGTTCCTGCGCGGGGCGGGGGTCGGCGGGCTGTGGCTGGCGCTGATCGGCTGGTTCCTGATCGGCGCGGCCGGGATGGAGGAGCGGCAGGCCCGGATGGGCAGCGCGCTGCGCGGGGTGCGGGTCGCCGACGTGATGACCCCACAGCCGCAGACCGCGTCGGGCGACATGACCGTGGCCGACTTCGTCGACCACTATCTTTTCGCGTACCGGCACTCGGCGTTGCCGCTGGTCGACGAGGGCCGGCCGGTCGGCCTGGTCACCCTCGACCGGGTACGCGGCATTCCGGCGGACCGCCGGTCGGCGACCACGCTGGCCGAGGTGGCGTGCCGGGCCGACCAGCTCGTGCTGTCCGACCCGGACGAGGAGCTCACCGACCTGCTGCCCCGGCTCAGCGAGTGCGCCGACGGCCGGGCGCTGGTGGTGACCGACGGGCGGCTGGTCGGGATCGTCTCGCCCAGCGACATCAGCCGGGCGGTGCAGCGCGGCAGCCTCCGCGACCAGCTGACGCCCACGCCCCGCTGAGCGGCCGGCTCGGGAGTGCGGGCGGCCCGTCAGCGGGGGAGGTAGCGGTCCAGCAGGTCGGTGCGGAACTTCCCCGCCGGGTCCAGTTCGCGCGCCAGCGCCGCGAAGTCGGCGAACCGGGGGTACGCGGCGGCGACCGCCGCCGGGTCGGCGGTGAACACCTTGCCCCAGTGCGGCCGGGGCGTGAACGGGGCGAGCGCCCGTTCCACCTCGGCGAGCACGGGGGCCACCGCGTCGCCGTCTCCGATCCAGGTGAAGTGCACGGCGAGGCTGTCGCGCCCGTACTGCGGGCTCAGCCACAGCTCGTCGGCGGCGACCGTACGCAGCTCGCAGACCTGGAGCACGGCGGCGATCCGGTCCGCCAGCGGGTCCAGCGCGGCCAGCGCCCCGGCCGCCGCCGCCCGGGGCAGGTGGTATTCCGACTGAAGCTCGTCGCCGCTGCTCGGGGTGAAGCCGAGCCGGAAGTGCGGCAGCCGCTCGTGCCACGGCCCCGGCTCGCCGAGCTGGCCGGTGCAGTTCTCCGCCGGCATGCCGGGCACCGGATGCACGGGCCCGGCCGCCGCCGTGGTGCCGAGCCAGTCGGCCGGCGGCGGCGGAGCGGCGGCGAGCTGCTTGCGCCACACCTGGCCGATCCGGCCGGGCCCGCCGCGCCGGTCGGCCCCGCCGCCCGAGTCGGGCCCGCCGCGCCAGTCGGTGAAGAGACTGACGCTGTACGCCGACGCGAACGCCTCGTCGAGCGCCGCGCGCGGCAGGCCGAGCCGGACGTACTGCCGCACCTCGAAGGCGGGCAGCACGTCCAGGGTGAGCCGGGTGACCACGCCCAGCGCGCCGAGCGCCACCACCATCCCGGCGAACCGGTCGCCGTCGGCGTCCCGGCGTACGGTCAGCAGGTCCCCGTCGGCCGTGACCAGCTCCAGCGCCGAGACGGCGGTGGCCAGGTTGCCGATCCCGTCGCCCGAGCCGTGGGTGGCGGTGGCCACCGCGCCGGCCACCGAGATGTGCGGCAGCGACGCCATCGTCGGCAGGGCGTACCCGGCGGCGTGCAGCCGGGTGGCCAGGTCGCCGTAGCGCATGGCGGCGGCGACGGTGACCGTCGCCCGTTCCCGGTCGACGTCGGCCGTCTGCGGCAGACCGGCCAGCGAGACCAGGTCACCGGCGGTGTCGCCGAGCCGGTTGAACGAGTGGCCGGTGCCGACCGCCCGGACCCGGTCGCTGCCGGCGACCAGCCGGCGCAGCTCGTCCAACCCGGCCGGGCGGTGCCGCCGCGCCGCCGCGTACCGGACGTTGCCGGCCCAGTTGCGCTCCGGCACGCCCGCGTCCGGCTTCCCGTCGCTCGCGTCCACGTGCCTCTCCCGTCACTCGACGTCGTCGGGTCGACACCCGGACGGCACCGGGGCCGGGCACTGGTTGCCCGGGGTGTCGTCGGGGAACCATACGCCCATGAGCAGCTACCCGGATCCCGCCCTGCGCGGCGACGGGTACCCGTCCGAGGAGGAGATCGACCCGACCGGCCTCGGTCCGCGCCCGCCGGTCACCGGCCGGGCAGGCAGACCCGGCCGGTGAACGCCGGGTCCGGCTCCCGGACGCCCGCCCACGCCGGGTTGGCCGAGATGTCCAGCGGCGGCGCCTGCCAGGCGGCGGTGAGCCGCTGGATCAGCGTGTACTCGGGCCGGGTCCGCTGCACCGGCGCGCCGGCGAGGAAGGCGACCAGGTTGTCCCGGACCTGCGTCCGGTCGAGCAGGCCGCCGTGCACGCCCGGGGTCTGGAAGACCGGGATGCCGGTGTAGTCGCCGGGCGGCGCCTCGGCGGCCGTCGTGTACGGCAGGAAGGCGACCATCCGCACGCCCGGCACCGGGCACATCAACCGGTTGCGGTAGAACGGCGCGTCGTCGAGCAGCGACCGGATGAACGGCTCGTCCGGCCCGCTGCCGGGCCCACCGGCGAGGCGGACGGGTTCGAAGAGCCCGCGCAGGTACCAGCCGGTGACGATGCCCCACCCCCGGCGCGCGCCCGGCGGCGGGTAGTAGGCCCGGCCGGCCCCGATCAGCGGGCTGAACATGACCAGCGCGTCGACGGCCGGGTGGGGCCGCTGGGCGAGGTAGGTGCGGGCCACGAGCGCACCCTCGCTCTCCCCGATCAGGGCGACCTTCCGGCCGGTACGGCGGTGCAGCCGGTCCACCTGGTCGGCGAGCCGCGCGACGCTGTCCGCCATCGAGATCATGGTGTCCCGGGGGTCGTAGGGCAGGGGCCTTCCGTCGGGGCCCAGCCCCCGGTAGGAGAACCACTCCACCCTCGGGTCGCTCGGCTGCCCGCCCCCGTACGCGGAGCCGTAGCCGGCCAGCACCACCACCGCCTGGGTGACCTCCGGCGGCAGGGGCCGGTCGAGCAGCACCCGCTCGGCCCGCAGGCTCGCCGGCACCGCGTCCACCAGCAGCGGGATCAGCACCGGCACGGCGAACGCGATCAGCACCACGATCGGCGTCACGGGCACCCGGGCCCATCTCGGCGGCGGCGCGAGCAGGGCCACCCGGAGGATCCGGATCCACAGCAGCCCGTTCACCACGCCCGCCACGGTCGCCACCGGCACCGTCCACCAGCTCGGCATGCTCCACGCGATCGCGCCGGCCACCGTGAGCGCCACGAGGTTCAGCAGCGACCAGCCGACCAGCCTGATCGACGGCAGGCCGCCCCACCACACCTGGACCATGGCGGCCCGCTGCATGAACGGGGCGATCAGGAACATCGGCAGCAGGGACCCGAGCAGCACCCAGGACAGCGCCACCACCGACGCGGCCACCGAGATCACCGCCCACGGCGAGACGACGACCGTGACCACCACGGCGAGGACGAAGCCCCGCCGCAGCATCCACGGCACCGACGGCATCGGTATCGTGTCCGGCCAGGCCAGCCGCACCATGAGGGTGTGGTAGCCGGTGCGGGCCAGCACCACCAGGCAGAACGTCGTCAGGAACTCGGGCCACGACTGGTGGTATACGAACATCCACCGCAGGTCGTGGTAGGTGTCATACGGCCAGACGGCGCCCGTCTGCGGCGCGAGCCCCTCGGCGGCCACGAATCCCATGGCCACCAGCACGATGGCCTCGACGGTGGGGAACAGGCCGGTGAGGACGAGCAGCCCGACCTGTCTGCGGCCCACGCCCCACCTCCGCCCGAAGCTCCTCTCGCAGGTTCCACCAACGGGACCCCGGGTGTCAGCGGATCCGGCGAACTGGCTCCGGTGGCCGCTAGAGCTGGGGCATCACCTCGGCGGCGACCAGCTCGACGTGGTCCAGGTCGGCCAGGTCGAGGACCTGGAGGTAGAACCGGCCGCTGCCGGCCTCGGCGTACCGGCCGATCTTGTCGACGACCTCGGCGGGGGTGCCGGCGAGGCCGTTCTCGCGCAGCTCGGCCGGCTCCCGACCGATCGCCCCGGCCCGCCGCCGCACCTCGGCCTCGTCCCGCCCGCAGCACAGCACCAGGGCGTTGGACCAGTTCATCCCGGCCGGGTCCCGGCCGATCTCCGCGCACGCGGCCCGGACCCGGCCGAACTGCGCGGCCGTCTCCTCGATCGAGACGAACGGCAGGTTGAACTCGTCGGCATAGCGGGCCGCGAGGCGCGGCGTGCGCTTCGGTCCCTTCCCGCCGAGCAGGATCGGCGGGCGCGGCTGCTGCACCGGCTTGGGCAGGGCCGGCGAGCCGTCCACCGGGTAGTAGCGCCCGGCGAAGTCGAACGTCTCGCCCGCCGGGGTCTCCCAGAGCCCGGTGATGACGGCGAGCTGCTCCTCCAGCCGGTCGAACCGCTCCCCCAGCGGCGGGAACGGGATGCCGTACGCGCTGTGCTCCTCGGCGAACCAGCCGGCGCCGATGCCCAGCTCCACCCGTCCGCCGCTCATCTGGTCGACCTGCGCGACGGTGATGGCGAGTGGGCCGGGGAACCGGAAGGTGGCGGCCGTCATCAGCGTGCCGAGCCGGATCCGGGAGGTGTCCCGGGCCAGGCCGGCCAGGGTGGTCCAGGCGTCGGTCGGGCCGGGGTCGCCGCTCACCGAGCCCATCTTGAGGTAGTGGTCGGAACGGAAGAACGCGCCGTAGCCGGCGTCCTCGGCGCAGCGGGCCACGGCGAGCAGCTGGTCGTAGCTGGCACCCTGCTGGGGTTCGGTGAAGATCCGCAGTTCCATCCCCCGAGCATAGGGAGTGCAGACGGGGGCGGGTCAGGGCTGGCCGAGGCCGGCCTCGCGGGCCCGCTGGATGGCCTGGCTGCGGTCGGCGACCTGGAGCTTGCCGAGCACGTTGGACAGGTGGTTGCGGACGGTCTTCGGGCTGAGCGTCAGCCGGCGGGCGATGATGAGGTTGCTCAACCCCTGGGCGACCAGGTCCAGCACCTCGCGCTCCCGGTCGGTCAGCTCGGGGAAGGGTGCCGGGCCCCTCGCCCGGCCGCCGGCCAGGAAGCCGATCGCCCGGCTCGCCACCACCGGCCCGAGCAGCACCTCCCCGTTGGCCACCGCCCGGACGGCCCGGTCCACCTCGCCCGGCGCAGCGCCCTTGAGCAGGTAGCCCCGCGCGCCGGCACGCAGCGCGGCGAAGACGGAGTCGTCGTCGTCCAGCATCGTCACCACCAGCACCCCGATCCCCGGGTGCCGGCCGACGATCTCGCGGGTGGCCTCCACGCCCGACCGCCCGCCGCCGAGGTGCAGGTCCATGATGATCACCTCCGGCCGGGTGCGGTCGGCGACCCGGGCGGCCTCGTCGGCGTCCGCGGCCTCGCCGACGACCTCCAACCCCGGCGTGGACGCCAGCAGAGCCGTCATGCCGAGCCGGAACACGGGATGGTCGTCGACCACCGCCACCCGGATCACCGCCCGTTCATCGCCCACGAACCGTCACCTCCGACCCGCCCGACGCGCCCCCCACCGGCCGCGCACCGCCCGACGACACCTCCACTGGCCGCGCACCGCCCGGCGCGACCCCCACCGGAGGCGCACCGCCCACCGAACCCGCTTGGCCCGCCGGCCCCGCTGCCCCCACCGCGTGGCCCAGCGGGGGCGACGGGAGCAACGCAGGCGACGGGAACGACGGGTACGACTGCTGCGAGTGGAACGGGCCGAGCCGGTCGGCGGGCACGCGCACGCTGACGGTGGTCCCGCCGTCCGGCCCCGGCCCGACCGCGCACGCGCCGCCGATACCCTCGGCCCGTTCCCGCATCGAGAGCATGCCGACCCCGGCCGGAACGCCCGCCCCGACGCCCCGCCCGGGGTCGGCCACCCGCACGGTGAGCCCGTCGGCGTCGCGCTCCACCAGGACGGTGCAGACCGACGCGCCCGAGTGCCGCTGGGCGTTGCGGACGGCCTCGGAGACGATGCCGTACACGGCGGTGGCCACCGGCTCGGGCAGTGGCATGGGCGGGGCGTCCACCTGCACGGCCAGCCCCGAGCCGTCGTACCGTCGGGCCAGCTCGTGCAGGGCGGGGGCCAGCCCGCGCTCGCCGAGGACCGGCGGCAGCAGGCCGCGGGCCAGGTCGCGGACCTGCTCGACGCCCTGGTCCGTCTCGTCACGCAGCCGGTCCAGCAGCCGGCCGGCGGCGGCCGGGTCCACGCCGAGGAGGTTGCGGGCCGCCTGGAGGCCGAGCGCGACCCCGGCCAGGGTGGGGCCGAGCCCGTCGTGCAGGTCCCGGCGCAGCTTGCGGCGTTCCGAGTCGCGGGCCTCGGCCAGCCGGGACCGCGAGGCCACCAGCGCCCGGCTGGTGGCCGCGAGGCTGGCCGCCGAGGCGACCACGGGCACCAGGTCGACCAGCGCCGATCGGGTACGCCCGTCCAGCCGCTCGCCGGCCCGCGCCCACGCGGTGAGCCGGCCGACCTCCCGTTCGCCCCGGCGCAGCGGCAGCACCAGCGGCTCGCCCACCGGCCCGGTCGAGGCGCAGTGGGCGGTGCAGAGCTCCGGGCCGTCCACCTCGATGCCGCACGCGGCCAACCGCAGCGAGTCGGTGAGGCTCCGCGCCACCCCGGTCAGCACGTCGGCCGGGTCCTCGCTGGCACTGATCCGGTCCCCCACGCCCCGGACCACCCCGAGCGGCTCGGCGGCGGCGCCGTGGATCAGCCGGTCCACCCGCCGCTGCACCCACCACCGGACGGGCTGCACGGCGGCGGCGACGAGGGCGGTGACCAGCACCCCGGGCACCGCCCGGCTGGCGGGGAGCAGGGCGTCCAGGGTGGTCACCCCGACGACGTACGCGGCGATCAGCAGGAACGTCAGCAGGAACCAGACCAGCGTACGGCGGACGGCGATCTCGATCCCCCACAGCCGCTGCCGCAGCACGACGGCCAGCACGGCGGCCGGGAAGAACGCCTGGGCGGCCAGCATGCCCGTCGGGGGCAGCCAGGACGGCACCAGGTGCGCCCGGTCGGGGGGCAGCGCCACCGGGGCGAAGCTGACCGCGAGCAGCGCGGTGCCCACGGCGAGCCAGCCCAGCCCGACCCGTTCGGTGGTCGACGCGACCCAGCGCCGCCACAGCAGCCCACCGGCGGCGACCAGCCCGAGCACCGGCACCAGGGCCGCGAGCGCCGGCTGGACCAGCTCGATCAGCGTCGCCCAGCCGGCGCTGGGAATCGGCAGCGGCGCCCCCGATCCGGTGGCCCCCGGGCCGGGCCAGGTGAGCTGGCACAGCTCGAAGGCGGCCACGACCGCCGCGCCCGCCGTCACCGCCGCCCGCGCCGGCACCGGCAGTCGCCCCTCCCGCACCAGCCACGGCAGCACCACGATCAGCGACAGCATGCCCGGCGCCCAGCCCCAGTGCCGGGCCGAGGTGAGCCAGGTGACCTCGGGCAGCTCCGGGTGCACCCGGAGCAGTTCGGCGTACTGGGCGCCCAGGGCGGAGACCCCGCCGCCGATCCCGGTCACGGCCAGCAGCCAGGCGACCGGGTGCCCCCGGCGCAGCAGGATCAGCCAGGCCACCGCCCCGTAGACGGCGCAGTCGCTGAAGTCGACGAGGAAGTAGAGCTGCGCCAGCCCCCAGGGGCGGTGGGCCAGCGCCCAGCACAGCGCCGTGCCGGTGAACAGCAGCGCGCAGGCGACGGCGACGGCCCGGGCGGCGACCGGGCGGCGGTGGTCGTCGCCGGTGCTCGGGACGGCGCGGGCAGGCGGCGCCGGGTCGGCCAGCATGAGGTGATCCTGTCAGGCGGGCCGCCGGTTGCCGATGGCCCGCTGCTCCACGGCGAATGTCAGGCCCGCGACAGTCGTCCACAGCCCGGCGGGGACGAGGGCGAGGTACTGCAGGGGCACCGCCTGGGTGGCGGCGATCGCCAGCGCCATCAGCAGGCTGAACGCCCCGAACCAGCGGCCCGCCGCGCGCCGGGCCAGGCCGGTCACGGCCAGCGCGCCCGCGCTCAGCCCGATGCCCGCCCAGACCCAGGGCAGCGTGCCGTAGAGGCTCAGCAGCGCGGCGACCAGGTCGGCGTCGGTCTCGTGGGCGTGCAGCAGGTTGAAGTACAGCTCGGTGGAGACGCCGCCGCCGACCAGCAGCAGGGCCGCGGTCAGCAGCGGGCCGGCGGCGGCGATCTCCGGCAGCAGGCTGCCGGAGATCTCCCGGGCGGCGAGCCGGCGACGCAGTCCGACGGCGAACACCGCGAGGCAGGCAGCGGACACGGTGGTGAGGATCTGGAACGCCCAGACGTACGCCTCACGGCCGGCCACCGCCGCGACGTAGCGGGCGTTGTCGGCGAAGACGGAGGTGTCGACGTCGGTGAGGCCGGCGGTGACGAAGAGGCCGACCAGGCCGGTGAGGCCGCCGACCGCGCCCGCCAGCGCCCAGGCGCGGCCAGGTGGCGCGGCCGGCTCGGGTGTGGCGACGGCGGTGTCGACGAGGTGGGTGCTGACGGACACGGGGGCCTCCCGGTTGACGACTGGTGGGTGGGGCCGGCGGGTCGCGGTACGGGCGACGGCCGCCGGCCCCGCCGAGCGTGCCGGTCCCGATGTCCCGGCCGCCTGGTGCGTGCCGTCCCGGTCGGCCGGGAACTTCCGCCGCGCGCCGGGGGCCCGGCGCGCCGGTACCGCTGTCCCTTCCCGCCGGGACGCCGGGCGACGGACCGTCTGAGCCGTGGCGTCGGCGTGGGCGCCGCGATCCCGTGGCGCCGCAGGGGCGTCGCGGGCCAGGTGTGAGCAGGAGGCGGCAGTGGACGACCAGGACCGGACCCGACTGACCGGTGCCGTTCGGGAGCTGACCCCGGAGCTGACCCGACGGGCGGAGGAGATCGAGGCGGCCCGGGAACTGCCCGCCGACCTGCTCGACCGCCTGCGGGCCGCCGGCTGCTTCCGGATGTTCGTGCCGCGCAGCCACGGCGGGTACGACGCCGACCCACACACCGGCCTGGCGGTGCTGGAGGCGCTGGCCCGCGCGGACGGGTCCACCGGCTGGGCGGTGATGATCGGTGCGGAGACACCGCACCTGCTGGCGATGCTGCCCCGGGACCAGTTCGACAAGCTGTACGCCCACGGCCCCGACGTCGTGGTGGCCGGCGGTTTCGCCCCGCAGGGGCGGGCCGAGCTGGCCGACGGCGGGTTCCAGGTGACCGGGCGGTGGGCGTTCGCCAGCGGGTCCCGGCACGCCGACTGGATCTTCGGCAACTGCGTGCTCACCGGCGACGGTCAGCCGCTGCCCGGCCCGGCCGGCCAGCCGGTGGAGGTCCGCTCGATGCTGTTCCCGGCCGGGCAGGTGACGGTGGAGGACACCTGGCACGCCCTCGGGCTGCGGGGCACCGGCAGCCACGACGTACACGTCGACTCGGTCTACTGCCCGGTCGAGCGCAGCTTCGACCTGTTCACCGGCGTGCCGTGCGTGCCGGGGCCCGGCTTCGTCGCGCCGCTGGCCCAGTTCGTCCTGCATTTGGGCGCGGTGGCCGTCGGGATCGCCCAGGGCGCCCTGGACGACATGGTGGCTCTGCTCGACGGCGGCCGGCAGCGGCTCTACGCCCGGCAGTCGCTGGCCGACTCGCCGGCCTTCCGGGAGCGGCTCGGCCGGGCCGACCTGCACGTGCGGGCGGCCCGGGCGCTGCTGCGGTCGCTGGCCGACGACCTGTTCCGGGCCGCCCTCTCCGGCGACCCGGCCGCGCTCGGCGAGCTGCACCCGCGCATCTCGGCCAGCCTGCCCTGGGTCACCGAGGTGACCACGGCCGCCGTGGACGCCTGCTACCGGGCCGCCGGGGGCGGCGCGGCGCGGGACTCCTCGCCCGTGCAGCGCCGCTTCCGGGACATCCACACGTTCTCGCAGCACGCGGCGGCGGCCGAGGGCTGGCTGGGCAACAACGGCAGCCGGCTGCTCGGCCGGCCGGTCGAGCTGGCCTACTGACGCCGGGGTGCGCGGCGGCGACGGCCCGGCACGGTCGGACCGGACCCCGGCACGGCCCCGGTGCGCCGGGGACGAGCCCGG
>NZ_JBHUVA010000013.1:0-110404 GCF_042670805.1 Micromonospora sp. NPDC057141
ACGCCCCGCCGACAACCCGCCGGCGGGGCATCTTCATACCCCTACAGCCGCACCGCCGATGACGGCTACATCCTCATCAAGAATGCCGGGCAACACCGGGTAGACCAGCTCATCGAAGCGTGGCCACCACACCTGGTGGTAGGTGGCCGCCACAATCTGCTTGAGCAGCCGGCGCGGAAGCGTGCCCGGGATGGCGAAGTGCGCGTGTGGGGCGCGCCGACGTTGCAGCTCCACCGCGCCCGCGTATTGGACGTTCCAGCCGGCAGCGCGGCGGACTTTCTGCCACCACCGGTCCAGGACCCGGGCGAAGTGGATCGCATCCAGCGCAGCCCGCCGCCGGTAGTCGTAGCCGGCGGGATCGACGGGGGCGCCGAGGACATCGTCATGTGGGCCGTGTCGCTGCCCGCACTCGCACGGGGCGACGTAGGCGCCCCGGCGTAGGTGGGAGTGGACGGGTCCGTGTGAGCCGAGGGTCAGCGTGACCAGCATCGACGGCCGGTAGGTCTTGCCCGCCCTACCCGAATAGGTGCGGCCGACCATGCGCGGGTCGATCAGAGGCACAGGTCACCATCCCGACCAGGAAGCGCCAGCGTCGAGATGCACCACCGGCAGGACATGCGGCGCAGGTCGAACCGGTGCGGCTTCACCCACGGAAGCAGTACGGGCAGCGGATCGCGCACATCCGCCCGGAAGCCGGCGGGGTGAACGCATCCGCTGGGTGGAGCCGGCCGGCGTACCGGATGCCCTGCCCGCTGGGCCGGGGTGCGGCGGTGGCACACCGTCGGTGCCACCCGGCGGTGTACCGCAGCCCGCTACTCCGTTGTCACCCGGAAAGCGGTGAAGCCGTAGATGAACTCCAGATCATGAACGTACTTCTCGATCAGGTCAGCCGAGAGGCTCGGCACCGCACCGACCCCGTCGAGCGATGCAGCCCGGACCGCCTCTTGGAACAGGTCGGAGGGGACAGGCGAGCCCTTGAGCGAGGGTTCGGGATCGTTGAAGGCGTGTACGAGCGGCAGCGCGGAATGCCTGCGCTCGTGTTCCGGCAGAGTCCGCAGTGCGTGCTCGAATCGCTGACGCCAGTCCTGATAGCTCGCTATGCGTTCGATCGCGTACCCCCGGTCGATCAACCAATCGACGAAGCGGTCCAGGGAGATGCCGTCCTCGTTGGGGTTCACCAGGTTGAAGGTCCGGAACCCGACTTCCTCGTTCTGACCGAGTGCGCCGATCGTCCTGGCGGTGAAGTCGACCGGTAGGCCGTCGTAGTGCGCCGCGGCGGGATCGCCCTGGTAGAAGGATGCGGGCGCGGTCCTGGTCCGGACGATTCCGTGCAGCAGCCTCGAGAAGACGTCGGGAGCATTCAACTGGCCGCGGTAGACGCTGTGCGCCAGGATCATGCTTGATCTGAACACGGTGACCGGCAGGTGGTACTTCTCGTGGGCTTCACGGAGGAGAACCTCCCCAGCCCATTTGCTGGCGGCGTAACCGGCCGCGTACTTCCCCTCGACGGGAAGCTGAGGGAGTCTTGTTCTGATGTCCGAGGCCTCGTCGACGGGGGTCCCGGACGGATCGGCGGTGGCCACGGCGACGCTGGACAGGTACGTGAAGCCCTTGGTCCTGGTGGTGAGCGCAAGTCTGATCAGCTCGGCCGTCCCGACCACGTTCGACTCGAACATGGCAGCGTAGGGCAGGACGTGGTTCACCAGGGCACCGACATGGACGATCAGGTCGACCTCGGCACCGAGCCGACTCCAGACCGCGTCGGAGAGCCCGAGCTGCTGCTCGGCGATGTCGCCCGCGAGCACCTCCAGGTGCTGGGTGGCGAGTTGATCGAAATGGTGACGGAGGAGAGGGTCACTGCTGAGCGAGTCGCGCAGTCTGGCCGTGGCGGCCTCGGCGTCCTCTCCCCGTACCAGGCAGATCAGCTTTCCGTTGCGAGCCGCGAGTCGCTCAAGCCACTCCAGGCAGAGGAAACGGCCGAGGTATCCGCTCGCCCCGGTCAGCAGGACGGTGCGGGGTTCAACCTGACCGGAAAGGGCCGCCGGCTCCAGGGACTCAGTGTCGAAGAATTTGGCGAGTGTGAGATCGGCGGCGCGGACCTCCGTACGGTGGCTCCCGTGGACCGATACCACGCTCGGACGGTGACGGTCGTCGGCGCGCTTGTCGGAGATGTAGCGGGCGATCCTGCCCAGGGCGTAGGAGGGGCTGATGATGACGTCGACAGGCACCCGGACTTGGTAGATCTCCTGGAGCAGGTCGGCGAGGGCGACGGCGCTGAGCGAGTCACCTCCCAGGTCGCGGAACCTCGACCGCGGATCATGGCTCGCCGAGGCGTCCCCGACGACGACACCGACCGCCCGTAGAAGGGTCTCGAGAACAGGTCGGTCGCCGCCGGTCTCCCGGACGTCGCGCAGCAACCTGTCACTGCTTTCGGTGATCGACCGGTAGAGCTCCTCCAGCGCAGCAGAGTATCGCTTCGCGGCCTGTGGTCGAAGTAGTTTCCGGTGATCGGAGAGGAGGCCGTTCTCGATGCTGAAGGGAACGTCCTCCGCCACGATCCCCTTGGGGATCTCGTACGACTTCAGGTGCTCCTTCGCCGCCACCTCCCGGAGGGAGTCCAGTATCGCCTGCTCCAGGTGAGGGCTGGTGATCCCGTACCGCTCGCGAGCATCCTCGGTCGGCACGACTACCCCGACGAGGAACGATTTCTCGCTGTTCGAGTAGAGGAACATCTGATGCACGAGCGGACTACCGGCGGTGTACACCGATTCGAGGGAGGGGAGAGCTACGAACTCGCCCTGGGAGAGTTTGACGACCGCGTTCTTGCGATCGATGATCGTCAGGTTCCCCGGGGCGATCTCGGCGGCGATGTCCCCGGTCCGGTAGTAACCTTGCTGGTCGAAGGCTGCCTGGGTGAGTTCCGGCTGCCGGTAGTAACCGGGCACGGTCGACTCGCTCTTCACCAGCAGCTCGCCCCTGGGGTGCGGTGAGTCCGTCCGGTAGTACCCGAGTTCGGGGACATCGACCAGTCGGTAATCGATCACCGGGGGGCGGAGGAATCTCCCGTCGGCGAGGACACCGCCGATCTCGGTCGTGCCGTAGAGGATGTGCAGCTCGATGCCGAGCAGCTTCTCGATGAACGCCTTCATCTCCTGGGAGACCGGGGCGGAGGTGCAACTGGCCCACGCGATCCGTCCGCCGAGGGTCTCGTTGCGGATCTCCGACAGCACCGCTGACTCGTGTGCCTCAGGGTCCATTCCGGGCCTGACGCGGTGCAGCCTGGCCTGGTAGTGCTGGTAGATCAGCTCGCACACCCGGGGCACGAACGACATCTCGGTCGGTCGCGTGAGCCTGATGTCGTCTAGGAAGGTCGACAAGTCACTGCTGGCGCTGAAGTAGCTGACTCCCCCACGGGCCAGCGTCCCCTTCACTGACGAATGGCCCGCCACATGGCTCATCGGCACGTAGTGCAGGGTCGTCACCGCCTGGTCCTCGGCGAAGAACTCCGACCAGCCGGCACCTCCCCACATTTCACTGACGAGCCGCTCGGTGTACATCGCACCCTTCGGGGTTCCGGTGCTACCCGAGGTGTACATGAGCATGGCGAGCTTCTCGTCCGGGGAGCCGTGCGGGGGGATCTCCCCCACGGTGCGACCGGAACGGTCGTCCAGCGGCTCGACCGGGACACCCCGGGTGGTCGCCAACCGTTCCGCGGCCTGCGTGAACGCCTCGGCGTGTTCGGTGACGCTCTGGCGGTAGTCGAAGACCATGACCCGGGCGACCGACAGGGTCCGCTCCGCGAGCTGCGTCGCCTCGCGGAGGTGCTCGGAACTCACGATGAGGATCGTGGGTTCAGTTTCGTCCAGGATGCTGGCGAGCTGCTCCGTGGAAGCGCTCGTCTGGAGCGGGACGACCACCACGCCGAGATAGTTGCATGCCAGGTCGACCGTGACGTAGTCACAGCTCGCGAATCCCAGGATCGCGGCTCTGTCTCCGGGTGCGACGGGCCTGGAGGAATGGCCCGAGAGCTGAGCCGCCGTCGCCTGTACGCGTTCCCACAGTTGCTGGTAACTGATGGTTTCGTAGCGGGGAAGCGGACGTACGGAGAATATCTTCTTCTCGATGTCGAAATGAATTTCCCTGCTGCGTTCGGCCAGTGCTGGCCGATCGCCGAATTTCTGCAAGGCAGTTGCCATTGTCTCCGCAAGGCGCACGGCTATACTCCAACCGTAGCTCGATTAGGAAAGCAGTGGGATTCTCAGGCGTTTGTCCTGAGCTGGCCGGCGGAGCGCGCGGCGGTGAATCCGCTCGGCAACAGGCGCAGGGCATCCTGGGATTCGACGTCGTTCGGAGTGTAGATCTCAAGTCGGTGGTCGGGTGACTCCGGCTGCACCCAGACTTGGTAATCGACGTTGACCGCACCAAGGGTGGGGTGGTGGAGATCCAGCGTTCCCACGGTGCAATCGGCGACGTCACCGGTGGCCCACATCGTGGCGAATTCGTTGCTGCGGATGGTGAGCTCGCCGATCAGTTCGGCCAGGCGCCCGTCGGTGGGATAGCGCCCGGAGGTCAGCCGTAGGTAGGCGACGTGGATTCGGGCGAGCTCATCCCAGTTTTGATACAGGTCGCGGGTGAGCGAGTCGAGGAAAAAGAGGCGTGGGATCGACGGGCGGTTGTGGATGTCCTGCGGAGCGTCGAAGTCCAGGTGCTCAGCAACCAGTTCGTGCCCGGAGTGGTTCCACGCCAGGACATCCCCGCGACGGCCGAGTATGATCGCCGGAATCGTTTCCCTGAGTGATTTCAAGAGCGCCAGAACCCGGGAGTCCAGTTGTTCGGGTGCCGGCCGGGTGATCTTCGGGGTGGTCGGTTGACGGGCCAGGTTGTGCAGGTGGGCGCTTTCGGCGGCGTCGAGTCGGAGCACCCGGGCAAGGGCGTTCAGGACCTGCTGCGAGGCGGTGCCTGCCTGCCCCTGTTCCAGCCTCGTGTAGTAGCCGACGCTGACCCCCGCGAGCTGGGCGAGTTCCTCCCGGCGTAGGCCAGGGACCCGGCGGGTGGTGAGCGTGGAGCTGAGGTCGACGAGCTCGGGCGTCACCCGGCTCCGTCGAGTCCTGAGGAACGTGCCGAGGCTCTCAGGTGTCATGTGAGCAATGCTAGGTGGGCCAGGTCCCGTGTTCCTATCCCTCTCATGGATACCCTGACTCTGGTCACGGTTGTTCACTGGAAGGTGATCGCCGAGGGGCGACCGGATCGGCAGTTGCGCGTTTCGGCAGTGACGTCGACGAGTGGAGTCTGGTGCAACATCGTCGATGTCGAAGCTGCCGCCGTGGTGGCCGACCGGTCGTTAACCTCGGCCCTGACCGTTGGCTACGTCGAGACGGTGCGTGGCGTGGAGGGCCCCCTGTGCCGCCGTGCCCGTACTCGCGCCGCGTCGAGAACCCGGGATCGGCTGACCGTGCGGGCGCGTCGGCGAAATGTCAATTCCGACAAGGACTCGTCGTTCGCCAGCGACGGGCTGGTTTGGTGTGGTACCGGCCGGTGGCCGCAACTACACGAACATTCGGCCGGCTGCCTGTCTCGGGGAGCGGTGTCGCGGACTCCGGGGGCGACCAGCATCCATCAAGTGAACCGCTGGCAGTAGGGTGGCGGACGAATAGCCAAGATCGTCGCCGGAGGGCTGCGCGGAACAGGGTGGAAGCGAGATCCCGCGAAAGAGCCGACGCACTATAGCACAATCTCGCTACAGCCGGAGCGACTGGCGTATACCTGTTGTGTGTACCCTTCGCCGGGGCTGGTTGTCGGGTCAGATTCGGATGACGATCGCGGGATGAATCAACAGCGCACCTCGCAGCCAGCCGACCGTCGGGCCTGGTTCGGGCTGCTCATTGTTCTTGGACCAGTCCTTCTGGTCGCCATGGACGGATCAGTCCTGTTCTTGGCGATGCCGCGGATTACAGCTGCACTGCAGCCGACGCCGGACCAGTCGCTCTGGATCCTGGACATATACGGCTTCATCGTCGGGTCACTGCTGATTGCCTTCGGGAACTTCGGCGATCGTTACGGGCGTCTCCGGCTTCTGGTGATCGGGGCCCTCGTGTTCGGAGCGGGCTCGGCAGGTGCCGCCTTCGCGCCCAACGCCGAGTTCCTCATCGTGTTCCGGGCACTCATGGGCCTCGGTGGCGCCACTCTGCTCCCCTCCGGCCTGGCCGTCATCAGCGAACTGTTCGCCGACGCCCGCCAACGGGCCAGGGCGATCGGAATCTTCGCCGCGACCTTCGCAGCGGGCTTCGCCATCGGCCCGATCGTGGGCGGGCAGCTACTGAGCTTCTTCTGGTGGGGGTCGGTCTTCCTCATCAACCTCCCCGTCGTCGTCCTGTTCACCGTGTTCGCCCCCATCCTCCTGCGGGAGGTCCGGGCCAGCCGTCCGGGGCGGGTCGACATCCCCAGCGTCGCCCTCTCCGCCGGCGGTCTGCTGTTGTTCGTCTACGGCGTCAAGCATCTCGCGGCCTACGGACTCTCGATCCAGGCCGTGCTCGCGGTGCTCGTGGGTGTCGGCATCCTGGTGTGGTTCATCTGGCGCCAGCGAGCCCTCAGCCAGCCGCTGCTGGAGGTCAAGCTCTTCCGAGAGAGAGTCTTCACCGTCGCCATCATCACGGGGTTGCTCTCCCTGGTCGCATGGTCGGCAACCGCCTACCTGAGCGCCGTCTACCTGCAATCCGTCCTCGAGTACTCGGTGCTGCATGCGGCTCTGTTGACGCTCCCTGGCGCCGCCGTGCTCACGACCACCTGCATCGTCACACCGCACCTGGTCGAACGGATCGGTAAGCGGGCGTCGTTGATCCTGTGCCACCTGTCGATGGCGGGAGGGCTGTTGCTGCTCGTCCCGACCACCGTCACCGGCGGGGCGGCATGGTTCGTCGCCTCGACCATCGTGGCGGGGGTGGGCTACGGCATCTCCTTCAGCCTCGTCGCCGAGACGGCGGTGGGCGCGGTCCCCGAGGAGCGGGCCGGGTCGGCGGGCGCGATCGCGGAGACCAGCAACGAGATCGGCAACGCTCTGGGGATCGCGATCCTGGGTTCCCTCGCCACCTTCGTCTTCCGCCTTCAGAACCCAGGCCCACAGGGAACCCTCAACGAGGTACTCGCCGTGCCGGATCTGGGTCAGGCCGTGATCGACCAGGCCAAGGGGGCCTACCTGACCGGATACCACATCGTCGCGGTCACCGCGAGTGTGCTCTGCCTGGCGCTGGGACTTCTGGCGATCCGGTGGATCCCGAAGGAGTCCGTGCACGGGGTGACCGATGAGGGTGCCCAGACCGAGCACACCCGAAGCCGATAAGGCAGGACCCGCACCCTACGACCAGTCATCGGGTCGCCGACGCCCCTGACGCGGTTGGCCGGCGTCCTGCGGCTCCCGGGCTGCAGGACGCTGCTTGATGGCTCGGATGTCGTCGACCCGATCTCTTCGTGCGCTGTCGACCACGCGGAGGTCCCCACCCATCGGGTGTAGCTGCTCATTGCCGGTGTGGTAGCCGATCCGATCCGAGGGGACCAGTAGTCATGTCTGACGGGAAGATCGTGGACCTGCTGGCTGGGTCCGTGCCGACCGCCGGGTTGTGCTCGGCTTCGTCGCCGACCGGCACCGACACGGAAGGCACCTTCCGCGGTCCGAGCGTCCGGGGTGGAGCACGGGCCCCGGCCACCTGGAGCGGCCGGCCGGTACCGGGGACGGTCCCGGCCGGTCCGGCCTGGGGCAGGTTCGGTCACCGGGTCCGCCGCGAGAGCATCGTCTGCAGGGGGAGGGTCGCGCCCGGCATGGTGACACCTGCCACCGGTGCTGGCACGAGGCTGACGTGGAGTCCCGTCGGCCTCGCCCGCGGCGGTGCCCCGGTGCCGTCTGCGAGGGCACCGCCGTCGCAACGTGTCCGATCGGCGCCGCGCAGAGCCTCGTTGCCGATGCGCCGACAGTCGCCTTCACCCGCCCCAAGGCATCTTCACGTCTCAGTCCCCGCCGCCACGTATGACGGGTCGACACGACTGTGTCTCGCTGCCCGCAGGGCCCGAGTCGTCACCTCGGAGCCCCTGTCGGTGGGCGAGTGATCTCGTGATCTGACCCAGCGGGCCGAAGGTGGGTGCCTCTGGTCCGGAAGCGGGGTCCGTGAAGGACCTTCGGCTGTCCGCACAGCAGCAAGACCAGATGATCGATGACAAGGGGGAGGACTTATGGAAAGTACGCTTGCGAGGGCTGCCGCCTCCAGCCGCGCTCTCGAACAACATTTGCGAGCTTTGCCCGCTGAGCAACAGCCTAACTGGGCCAACCCGGAATTGGCGGCAAACGCCGCCAATGTTCTCCATGAGGAAAGTCCGCTCGTGCGGCCGGCGGAGGTCGAGGCGTTGAGCCAGGCCCTGGCCAAGGTCGCGACCGGTGGAGCGCACCTGGTCCAGGCCGGAGACTGCGCAGAACCCCTCATCGACATGACCACCGAGGTCGTCTCGGCGAAGGTGTCCGCCCTCCATCGACTGGGCGCGGCCGTGACCGAGCGCACCGGTCTGCCGGTGGTGCACATCGGCAGGATCGCCGGTCAGTACGCCAAGCCGCGGAGCGCTCCCTTCGACATCGTGGGAGGGGAGGCATTCCCGGCCTACCGTGGTTGCCTCGTCAACGACGCCCGCGCCGAAGGGCCCCTACGCCAACACGACGCCGCCCGCCTCGTGTGGGCGATGACCGCGGCGAGAAGCATCCAGCGGCAACTCCGAAGACTCCCCGGCCCCCGGGTATGGAGCAGCCACGAGGCACTCGTCCTGGACTATGAGCTGCCCCAGTTGGTGGCCACCCGAACCGGGCGCCACATCCTTGGCTCGGCTCACACGGTCTGGATCGGTGCGCGGACCAACTCGCTGGAGCAGGCCCACGTCGCGCTCGCAGCCGCTGTCGACAATCCCGTCGCCTGCAAGGTGGGGCCGAACGTCAGCACGGACCACATCCGGGAGCTAGCCAACCGCATCGACCCCCACCGTACGCCCGGGCGACTCACCCTCATAGCCCGCATGGGTGCCGCCATAGAGCGACTACCGAGCCTCGTGCGGGTCGTACGCGACGAAGGGCACCCGGCAATCTGGCTCACGGATCCCATGCACGGGAACACGGTCCTCGGCCCCGACGGCCGCAAGACTCGGTACCTGGATCGCATAACCCACGAATTCGTCCGTTTTCAGGAGATTCTGGCGGCCGAATCGGTCCACACCGGCGGGGTCCATCTGGAGACGACCATCGACGCGGTGAACGAGTGCCTGGACAACGATCTCCAGATGCGGTCGCCGTCGGCGCCCTTCACCTCGCTCTGTGACCCTCGGCTGACGACAGAGCAGGCGCTCGCGGTGATCTCTCACTGGGACGGCGGGGAGTCGTGAGCCGCTCACCGTACGGCAGGATGCGTGCCGTCGATCCTGACGGCGCGGTCGGCAGCCCGGCGCAGCGGCGGTCCGGGCATGCCGGGGGCGGTACCGGGACACCGGTCGAGCAGGAGAGGCGGGGGTGCGGGCAATGACGAACACGACGTGGGTGAAGGCACAGGGGATCGCCTACGAGATGCCTGATCCGGAGGCGTTCCCCCGAGCCGTACCGGGCTGGAGGCCCGATGCGACACGGTCGGCCCTCCTGGTGCACGACATGCAGCGCTACTTCATCGACCGATTCGCCTCGGGCCAACAGCCGGTCACCTCGCTCGTGGAGAACGTCGCCAAGCTGGTGGCGGCAGCCCGTCGGTACGCCGTCCCCGTCTTCTACACCGCCCAACCGGGGCGGATGAGCGAGACGGAACGCGGCCTGCTCCGGGACTTCTGGGGGCCGGGCATGAAGACGAGTACGGAGGACCGGAGCATCCTTCCCGAGTGCGGACCCGAGCCGGGGGACGTGGTCCTGACCAAGTGGCGGTACTCCGCGTTCGCCCGCACGGATCTGCACGACCACCTGGTCAGGTCCGGGCGGAACCAGTTGGTCGTGTGCGGCGTGTACGCGCACGTCGGAGTTCAGGGCACCGCCCTGGACTCGTACTCACGGGACATCGAGACTTTCGTCGTCGGTGACGCGGTGGCGGACTTCGACGAGCCCCGCCACCTCCAGTCGCTCGGTTACGTGGCGACGACCTGCGCCCGCGTTGTCGGCACTACTCAGACGGTTGACGAGTGGAGGGCAACTCATGCACGGCCGGAGTAACGAGGCCTCTGCCTGGATCGTGCAAGGACAACAGGCGACACGGTTTCATGGCGAGTACGTGACCTTCACCTCGATCGAGGAGGCCAGCAGCGAAGGGACCGAACTGCTGCTGTCCATTCCCTTCGCGCAGGCCGCGACCGACGGGCGTCCGCTGTCCGCAGTGGAGCGGACGCAGAGCCCGACCATCCACGGCATCCGGATCCACGAGTCGTCGGTGTGCGACCGCGGTCAACTGGTGCAGAGCCTTCCGCACGACCCGGTCACGATCTCCGACGGCGGGTTCGACATCACGGACGACGACTTCCAGAAAATGGTGTCGAACGTGATCGATCAGGAGATCGGAGAAGGTCACGGGTCCAACTTCGTGCTCCATCGGACCTACCGGGGCAAGCTGGCACCCTGCGGGCCGCACACCGTGGAATCGGCGTACCGGAACCTGCTCACCAGCGAGAAGGGTGCCTACTGGACCTTCCTGGTGCAGTTTCCCGGGCACTGTCTGCTGGGAGCCAGCCCGGAGCTGCACCTGCGTGGCGCGGGCGGAACCATCACCATGAATCCGATATCCGGGACCTATCGCTACCCTGCGGGCGGCCCGTACGTCGAGTCCCTCATGGCGTTTCTCAGTGACCCCAAAGAGCGTGACGAGCTCTACATGGTGGTCGACGAGGAGCTGAAGATCATGTCGGAGGTGTGTGAGTCCCGGCCCTGGGTCGAAGGTCCCACCCTCAAGCGGATGTCCCGCCTAGCCCACACCGAGTACTACATCCACGGCCGTACCCGAATGCCCTGGAGTGCCGCGCTGCAACGCTCGCTGGTCGCCCCGACCGTGCTCGGAAGCCCCCTGGATTCGGCGTTCCGGATGGCCGCTCGGCAGGACGTCAGCACACGTGGCCACTTCGGTGGCGTGATCGCCCACGTTCCGGCCGACCGGGGCGGCGACTTCGATTCAGCGATCATGATTCGCACCGCCCGGATCGAGTCCGACGGGACGCTCTCCCTGCCGGTCGGATCCACGATCGTCCGTCACTCGCAACCCGAGCAGGAGGTGGCCGAAACCACGGCGAAGGCCGCTGGACTCCTCGGCGCCTTCTCCCGCCCCGAGAGTGACCCCATCGACGTGGTCGCCAGCGAGGTTCTCGAACGTCGATCGCGTGAGGTGTCTGCTTTCTGGACGCAGAGCAGCTCCGTCGTGCCGGACGTCCGCGAACAGAAGCAGGTCCTGATCGTGGACCACGAGGACCGGTTCACGAGGATGTTAGCCGCCCACCGGTCCGCCCTGGGCCTCCAGGTGACGGTGCTGACAGGGAGCCCCTCGCCGCAGGAACTGGCGACGGCGGACCTGGTGGTGCTCGGCCCGGGTCCCGGGGATCCCGGCGACGTGGCGGACTCCCGGATCGTCGCGGCGCGGAAGCTGACGGCCGAGTTGCTGCGAGCCCGGGAGGTACCGGTGCTCGCGGTCTGCCTGTCGCACCAGATCCTCTGTCTCGAGCTGGGTCTGGAGGTGCGACGCCTGGCCCGGCCGAACCAGGGCCGACAACGCACCATCGACTTCTTCGGACAGCAGGTGCGCGTGGCCTTCTACAACTCGTTCAGCGCGTTCGCCAACGAGCTGACCTGGCCCGAGCTGAAGCTGGCCGTCGATCCCGACACGGGTGAGGTGTTCGGTACCCGGGCACCCAACCTGATGTCCCTTCAGTTCCACCCGGAGTCCATCCTGAGTCTCGACGGGGCGCAGGTTCTGCGGACGGCGGTGGACGAACTCATCGGCCTCCGGTGACCGGTCGCTCACCGCACGGGGGATCCGACACCGCAGTGACTGGCGACGCCGGTCACGCACGGGTGCGGATGGCTAGCGGATCCGGGTGACGGCTGGTCGGCATGGTCGCGCTGGGGCGTCAGTCGTCGCCCTGGTCGGCTGCGGTCCCGGCGGCGTGCCCACGCCGCCGGGACCGGCCTCCGGGCCACCAGCGGCGCAGCCGCGCCCTGGACGGGAACGCGGTGGGGATCCGCCGGCCGGTACGCCCGTCGCAGGGCGCATCGGCCGGGGTGCTGTCGCGGTTGCGGGGGCACGGAGAGCAGGTGGGCCTTCCAGGTCCAGGCGGTGCAACCGATGCAGGACGTTGCCGGCGCCGGTCGCCCGTACGGCGTCGACCAGGTCCTGCATGCCGGCGACCTCGTAGTCGATGCCGGCGTCGTTGTCCAGCACCCCGATCAGCCGCGCCCGGTCCACGCCGACGCTGTCGATCAGGGTCGGAATCTCGGCTGCGATCCGGGAGACGGTCGTCGCGGGCGTGTGGTTGAGCCGGAGCGGGACCCGTCGTTTCCCGCCGGTCGACCAGGCGTGGCCGGTCTCGACGACCTGGCCTTCGTCGACGAGCCTGCGGACGAGGCTGGAGATGGTGGGTGCGGTGAAGCCGGTCACGCTGATCAGGCCCACCCGGCTGATCGTGCCGGCCGCCCGGCTGGCATCCAGCACCGCGGCCTTGCTGCTCGCGTGCGGCAGCTTGTCCGCCCTCGGTCCGCTCACTGCTTCCCGGTCACGCCGTCCGACCCCTCGGCAGAGCAAAGAGCGCTTGCCGTTGCCGCCGTGCCTGCCGGCGAGGCAGGCCCGGCCGCCTGACCCCCAGCCGGGGCGACGCTCAGCGCCGCAGTTCCCGCCAGCCCGAGCTGCCTCCGCGCCAGGCTCCCGCGAGGATGCTCGCGGAGCTGTGGCTGGAGCATTCCAGCACCTCTGAGCGGCCGTGCTCACCACCGATCTGCGCCTGAACTTCCCAGCGCTGACCATCGGTACGGATGTAGACGTCGCGACGGCCTCGTTTGGTCGCGTCCCCGTTCCACCAGTGCTCCTCGACGATCACATCGCGACCGTACCAGCAGGCGCGGGGGGAGCGTCAGTCGCGACGGCGAGTGAATCTCACCAAGGGGGCCGGTCTGGACCCGGTCATCCGTCTCACCGGGTCGGGCACAGGATGTCGGGTGCGCGTGGTCCCGTGGTTCCTAGCGTGGTGGGCGGCAGGGAGGGGAGATCCGGGTGCTGGACCGGCTGAACGAGGCGATGGCGCACGTCGAGCGGCACCTCGACCAACGTATCGAGGTGGGTGAGCTGGCGCGGATCGCGGTCACGTCGGAGTACCACTTCCGGCGGATGTTCTCGGCGCTGGCCGGCATCCCGCTGTCCGAGTACGTGCGGCGTCGGCGGCTCACCGTCGCCGCCGCCGAGGTGCTCGCGGGCGAGCGGACGCTGCTCGACATCGCGGTCCGGTACGGGTACGGATCGGGGGAGGCGTTCGCCCGGGCGTTCCAGGCCGTGCACGGGGTCGGCCCTGGAGAAGCCCGGCGCAGCGGCGCCGTCCTCCGGTCGCAGCCCCGGATGTCCTTCCGTCTCATCGTCGAAGGGAGCACCAGCATGCAGTACCGCGTCACCGAGAAGGACGCCTTCCACCTGGTCGGGCGCAGGGCCCGCGTCCCGCTCGTGCACGAGGGGATGAACCCGGCCATCGTGGCGTTCGTCAAGAGCATCGACGCCGGGACGATCGAGCGGATCGAGGCCCTCGCCGACCAGGAGCCGCGGGGCATCGTCAACGTCGGCGACAAGCTGGGGGACAACCGGGAGGAGGGCGCCGAGCTGGACTACTGGCACGGCGTGGTCACCGGTGCCACCCCGCCGGAGGACCTGGACGCCACACCGGTGCCCGCCGGCACCTGGGCGGTCTTCTCCAGCTCGGGCGAGTTCCCGCAGACCCTCCAGACCATCTGGCGGGACGTCTTCACCGAGTGGTTCCCGGCCAACCCGTACCGCAGCCGTCCGGGTCCGGAGATCCTCCGGGCGTGGGTGTCCGCGGACGGCTCGCGGGCCGACGCCGAGCTGTGGATCCCGGTGGAGCGGGTCTCCGCCTGAGCCGCGTGGCCCCGCCCGCGAACGGCGGGCGGGGCTCGGTGTGTGGCTCAGAGCGCGGCGCGCAGTGCCTCGGCGAGGGTGGTCGGCTCGCGGCCGATGAGCTTCGCCAGGTCGTCACCGTCGACGTGCAGCTCGCCCCGGGACAGGCCCAGGTCGCTGTCGGCGAGGACGGCGGCGAAGCCCTCGGGCAGGCCGGCGGAGACCAGCACCTCGGTGAACTTCCCCGCCGGCAGGTCGGTGTACCCGACGGCGCGTCCGGTCTGCCGGGACACCTCCTCGGCCAGCTCGGTCAGGGTGAAGGCCGCGCCGCCCAGCTCGTACACCCGGTTGGTCTCCGCGGCGCCGGTGAGCGCCGCGGCGGCGGCCTCGGCGAAGTCCGCGCGGGTCGCGGCGCTGACCCGCCCGTCGCCCGCCGCACCGGTCACCCCGAACTGGAGGTACGTCGGGAGCTGGCCGGTGTAGTTCTCCAGGTACCAGCCGTTGCGCAGGATCACGTACGGCAGGCCCGACGCGGTGATCTCCCGCTCGGTGGCGAGGTGTTCCCCGGCGAGGATCATGCCGGAGCGGTCGGCGTTGGCGATGCTGGTGTAGACGACCAGCCCGACGCCGGCCTCGCGGGCGGCGGCGGCGACGTTGTGGTGCTGGGTGACCCGCTGCCCGATCTCACTGCCGGAGACGAACATCAGCTTGTCGGCCCCGGCGAACGCTGTTCGCAGCGACTCGGGGTCCGTGTAGTCGACCTGCCGGGTGGTCACCCCGTGCCCGGCGAGGTCGGCGAGCTTGCCGGTGTCCCGGCCGAGCGCCACGATCTGCCCGGCGGGCACGCCCCGCCGCAGCAGCGAGGCGACGATCAGCTGGCCGAGGTGGCCGGTGGCGCCGGTGACGACGATGGACATGGTGCGCTCCCTCTCGATGTCGGAGACGATTCCCCTGGTCGGGGACGATCTCCGGGTCGGACGATCCGTCGTCCGGTGCAACGGGAAGCTTCTGCCGGCACTTCCCGTTGGAGAGTAGGCACCTTGAAGTAAGCCACTAACTGATGGAGAGTGAACGCATGGAACCCACTCCCTTCGCCCGCGACTGCGGCAGCCGGCAGGTCCTCGACCGGATCGGCGACCGGTGGAGCGTGCTCGTCGTCCTCACCCTCGCCGGCGGCGAGAAGCGCTTCAGCGAGCTGGCCCGGCGCATCGAGGGGGTGAGCCAGAAGATGCTCACCCAGACGCTGCGCGGGCTGGAACGCGACGGCCTGGTCACCCGTACCGCGTACGCGACCGTCCCGCCCCGGGTCGACTACGCGCTGACCGGCCTCGGGCGTAGCCTGCTCGACCTGGTGGGCGGGCTGGAGGTGTGGGCGACGACGCACCTCGGCGAGGTCGAGGCCGCCCGCGCCCGTTTCGACGCCGCCGGCTGACGTCCCCGGATCAGGCCGCCAGCTGGTCGACCCGGGTGAGCACCCGGTCGATCAGGCCGTACTCGCGGGCCTCCTCGGCGGTGAACCAGCGGTCCCGGTCCCAGTCCTGCTGGATCTGCTCCAGGGGTTGCCCGCTGTGCCGGGCGATCAACTCCTGCATGGTGCGCTTGACGTGCAGCATGTTCTCCGCCTGGATGGTGATGTCGGCGACCGTGCCGCCGAACCCGCCCGACGGCTGGTGCATCATGATCCGCGAGTGGGGCAGGGCGTACCGCTTGCCGGCGGTGCCCGCGCAGAGCAGGAACTGACCCATCGAGCCGGCCATGCCGAGCGCGAGGGTGGCCACGTCGTTGCGGACGTACCGCATCGTGTCGTAGACGGCCATCCCGGCGCTGACCGAGCCGCCCGGCGAGTTGATGTAGAGGTAGATGTCCCGCTCGCTGTCCTCGGCCGCCAGCAGCAGAAGCTGCGCGCAGATCTGGTTGGCCGACTCGTCGGTGACCTCCGTGCCGAGGAAGACGATCCGCTCCCGCAGCAACCGCTGGAAGACCTGGTCGCCGAAGGACGGCTGACCGCCGTCCCGCATCCGCACGTCGTACCTGATCATCGCGATCGACCTCCACGTTGCCGGCGGGCGACGGACTACGCCCAGGGGAACCGGTGCCCCCAGCGTCCGCCCGGCCGGGGGCGCGGCCCCAGCGTTTCTGCCGGCGGCAGATCCGCCGTCGGCAGAACCCGGTCGGGCCTAGCGGGCGGTCAGCCGCCGTCGGCCCGCCCGGGCCCGCCGCCGGGCCAGCATCCTCGCGGTACGCGCAGCGGGGCGCCCGGGCGGCGCGGACGCGAACAGCCGGATCGGCAGGACGTGAGCGGCCGAGCCGAGGTGCGCCACGGCCCCGCCCACGGACGCCACGGGCGTGCCGAACCCCGTCCCGCCGACGTGCAACAGCCGGCCGCCCGCGGTCGGGGCGACGCCGCCGAGCCGGAGCACCCGGCCGGCGGCCAGCGGCACCGGGCCCGCCACCCGCGGCGCCCCGCCCTGCTGCGGCGCGGCGGTGTCGGCGTGGAACCCGAGGCGCAGGCGCGGGCCGGTCTCGCCGCCCACCGGCGGCACCGCGTCGAGGCGGGCCAGGGCCGCCCGGGGCGCGGCCGGCACCCGCCGCTCGACCCGACGTAGGTCGTCGCGGGCCTCCTCCAGCAGGTCCGACAGGCCAATGCCGAGGGCGCGGCAGATCGCCGCCAGCACCTCGGAGCTGGCCTCCTTGCGCCCGCGCTCGACCTCGGAGAGGTAGGGCAGGGACACCCCCGCCGCCTCGGCCACCTCGCGCAGGGTGCGACCCTGGCGCTGCCGCACCCGGCGCAGCACGCCGCCGATCACCCGCCGCAGCAACGACATCCGGGCCTCCTCGTGGTGGGCGCTCCCGCCCCCCATCATGCCGGTTCGGCGGGCCGCGCACCGACCCCGCACGCGCCGGCGGCGGTGCCGACGAGTTCCGGCGGCGCGACCGTTCCCGGCCGCTGGTGTCTCCCCGACCTGCCGGGCCGGTCCGGCGCGTACCGGCTATGTTGTGCACGTGCAGGCGACGGCGGCGGAGCAGGTCCCGCGGTGATCCACTTTCCCGCGCAGCGGCGGGGCCCGCTGAGCGCGCTGAGCCTGCGCCTGGCCGCCGCCCTGGGCCTGGTCCTCGCCGTCGTCGCCGCGGTCTACCTCGACCGCGACGGCTACCGCGACGTCAACGAGGACGGCCTCACCCTCCTCGACTGCTTCTACTACGCGGTGGTCTCCCTCTCCACCACGGGGTACGGCGACATCACGCCGGCGGCACCGTCCGCCCGGCTGGTGAACGTCCTGTTCGTCACCCCCGCCCGGGTGCTCTTCCTGATCATCCTGGTCGGCACCACCCTGGAAGTCCTGACCGAGCAGTACCGGACCGGCCGTCGTCTGACGCGGTGGAGGAGAAGCGTGAAGAACCACGTCATCATCTGCGGCTACGGCACCAAGGGCCGCAGCGCGGTCTCGGCGCTGCTGGAGAACGGCCTCGACAAGGCCCGGATCGTGGTGGTCGAGCGCAGCCCGGCGGCGCTGCGGCAGGCCACCTCGGCGGGGCTCGTCGCGATCGAGGGGTCGGCCACCCGCTCCTCGGTGCTCAACGAGGCGCACGTGCGCAACGCCAAGGCGGTGATCATCGCGACCGACAGCGACGACGCGTCGGTGCTGGTGGCGCTCACCGTCCGGCAGCTCACCGCCGGGCAGGTGCGGATCATCGCGGCGGCCCGGGAGGCCGAGAACGCACCGCTGCTCAAGCAGAGCGGCGCCCACCACGTGATCGTCTCCTCCGCCACGGCCGGCCGGCTGCTCGGCCTGTCCACCTCCGCGCCGCCGCTGATCGACGTGGTGGAGGACCTGCTGACCCCCGGTCAGGGCATGGCGCTGGCCATGCGCTCGGCGGAGCGCAGCGAGGTCGGCCGTTCCCCACGCGAGCTGGAAACCCTGGTCATCGCGCTGGTCCGCCGGGGAAAGGTGGTCACGCTCTCCGAGCGGGCCGGCGCCGTCATCGAGACCGGCGACATGCTCGTGCACGTCCGCGACGACCGCCCCCAGCCGGCCGGCACGCCGGGCTGACCGTCGCCGCCCGCGCCCGCCGCCCGCCGCCCTCCGCCCGCAGACGAAGGGGCCCGGCACCTTTCGGTGCCGGGCCCCTGTGCCGTCGTCGCGGGTCGCCGCGTCGCGGGTCGCCTCAGAGAATCGTCCAGGTGTCGCCGCTGCCCAGCAGGCCGGCGAGCTGCTGCTCCGGGGTTTCGGTGACCTGCGCCTTCGCCGCCTCGACCTGAGCCTGGACCACGCTGTCGTAGGACGGGCGGTCGACCGAGCGGAACACGCCGATGGGGGTGTTGCTCAGGTCGAGCCCGGGCAGCCGGGACAGCGCGAACGCGTATGCCGGGTCGGCGACCGTCGCGTCGTGCACGACGATCTCCTCCGGGCGGACCGACGCGGTCTCCCGCACCTCCAGCCCGAAGCCGCCCGGCGGGTGCACCACGCAGAGCCGGCCCTCGGCGCCGAAGGTGATGGGCTGCCCGTGCTCCAGCCGGATCAGGAAGTCGTCCCGGGTGGCGGGCTCCTTGAGCTGGTCGAACGCCCCGTCGTTGAAGATGTTGCAGTTCTGGTAGATCTCCACGAACGCCGAGCCCTGGTGCTCGGCGGCGGCCCGCAGCACCGACTGGAGGTGCTTCCGGTCGGAGTCGATGGTGCGGCCGACGAAGCTCGCCTCCGCGCCGAGGGCCAGCGAGATCGGGTTGAACGGGGCGTCGGCCGAACCGGCTGGCGTCGACTTGGTGATCTTGCCGACCTCGGACGTCGGCGAGTACTGCCCCTTGGTCAGACCGTAGATCCGGTTGTTGAACAGCAGGATCTTCAGGTTGACGTTGCGGCGCAGCGCGTGGATGAGGTGGTTGCCACCGATCGACAGCGCGTCGCCGTCGCCGGTGACGACCCACACGGACAGGTCCGGGCGGGACACCGACAGGCCCGTGGCGATCGCCGGGGCGCGTCCGTGGATCGAGTGCAGCCCGTAGGTGTTCATGTAGTACGGGAACCGGGACGAGCAGCCGATGCCGGAGACGAAGACGATCCGCTCCCGGGGGATGTTCAGCTCCGGCATGAACTGCTGCACGGCGGCGAGGATCGCGTAGTCACCGCAGCCGGGGCACCAGCGCACCTCCTGGTCGGACTTGAAGTCCTTCGCGGTGAGCTTGAGGGCGACGGGCTCAGACATTCTTCAGGACCTCTTCCAGCATCGTCTCCAGCTCGACGGCCGTGAACGGCAGGCCGCGGACCTGGTTGTAGCCGATGGCGTCGACCAGATATTTGCCCCGGATCACCTGGGCGAGCTGGCCGAGGTTCATCTCGGGGACGACCACCCGGTCGTAGGAGCGCAGCACCTCGCCGAGGTTGGCGGGCAGCGGGGCCAGGTGCCGCAGGTGCGCCTGCGCCACGGAGAGACCGCGCTGGCGCAGCCCCCGGCAGGCCGCGCCGATCGGGCCGTACGTCGAGCCCCAGCCCAGCACCAGCACCCGGGCGTCGCCGTCCGGGTCCTCCACCTCGACGTCCGGCACCGGGATCGTCTCGATCCGGGTCGCCCGGGTGCGGACCATGAAGTCGTGGTTCGCCGGGTCGTAGGAGATGTCGCCGGTCTTGTCGGCCTTCTCCAGGCCGCCGATGCGGTGCTCCAGGCCCGGCGTGCCCGGGACGGCCCACGGCCGGGCCAGGGTCTGCGGGTCGCGCAGGTAGGGCAGGAAGGTGCCGTCGTCGCCGTTGGGCGCGGTGGCGAACTCGACCCGCAGGTCGGGCAGGGACTCCACGTCGGGCAGCAGCCACGGCTCGGAGCCGTTGGCGACGTAGTTGTCGGACAGCAGGAGCACCGGGGTGCGGTAGGTCAGCGCGATCCGGGCCGCCTCGATGGCCGCGTGGAAGCAGTCCGACGGGGACTTCGGGGCGATCACCGCGACCGGGGCCTCGCCGTGCCGGCCGTACAGGGCCATGTTGAGGTCGGCCTGCTCGGTCTTGGTGGGCATGCCCGTCGACGGGCCGGCCCGCTGCACGTCCACGATGACCAGCGGCAGCTCCAGTGCCACCGCCAGCGAGATCGTCTCGCTCTTGAGCGCCACGCCGGGGCCGCTGGTGGTGGTGACGCCGAGCGACCCGCCGTACGACGCGCCGAGCGCCGCGCCGACCGCGGCGATCTCGTCCTCGGCCTGCATGGTGACCACGCCGAACCGCTTGTGCTTGCTCAGCTCGTGCAGGATGTCCGACGCCGGGGTGATCGGGTAGGCACCGAGGAACACCGGCAGGCCGGAGCGGACGCCCGCGGCCACCAGGCCGAGGGAGAGCGCCGCGTTGCCGGTGATGTTGCGGTAGGTGCCCGGCACCATCTTCGCCGGCTTCACCTCGTATCGGACCGAGAAGGAGTCGGTGGTCTCGCCGAAGTTCCAGCCGGCCCGGAACGCCGCGATGTTCGCCGCGACGAGCTCGGGGCGCTTGGCGAACTTGCGCTCCAGGAAGCGCAGGGTCGACTCGTAGGGGCGGGAGTACATCCAGGAGAGCAGGCCGAGGGCGAACATGTTCTTGGCCCGCTCGGCGTCCTTCTTGGACACCTGCTGGTCGGCGAGCGCCCCGACGGTCATCGAGGTGAGCGCGACGGGGTGCACCACGTAACCGGCGAGGGAGTCGTCGTCCAGGGGGCTGGCCTGGTAGCCCACCTTGGCGAGGTTGCGCTTGGTGAACTCGTCGGTGTTGACGATGATGTCCGCGCCGCGCGGCAGGTCGGCCAGGTTGGCCTTGAGCGCGGCCGGGTTCATCGCGACCAGCACGTTCGGCGCGTCGCCCGGGGTGAGGATGTCGTAGTCGGCGAAGTGCACCTGGAAACTCGACACGCCCGGCAGGGTCCCGGCGGGGGCCCGGATCTCGGCGGGGAAGTTGGGCAGCGTGGAGATGTCGTTGCCCAGCTGGGCCGTCTCCGAGGTGAACCGGTCACCGGTCAGCTGCATGCCGTCGCCGGAGTCGCCGGCGAACCGGATGACCACCCGGTCGAGTTGACGGATCTGCTTCGTCACGCCTGCCCCTCGCTTCGCTCGGCGCGGTCGCGCGGGCGGCTGAACATGATGGTGACCTCGCCTTGCCCGGCCACATGACCTCCTTGACACAGCGCTGCCCCGCACCGCCCGTGGGTGGTCCGGTCCGGTCTGGGTTGCTACCCGAGAGCCTACGTCGGATGAGATGTCGAACTTGCCCAGTGGTCCGCCGACTGGGAACAGATTCGGGGCGCTTATCTCATGGTTTGTGGCTATTTGCCCCGGCCGCCGTAATCAGAATCACCGGTCGGCGAGCCGGCGGCGCAGCGAGCGGTGGCCAGCGCGAGCGCCAGCACCACCAGCAGCACCGAGATCACGATCAGGGCGACCGCGGTGCGCTGCACCGAGGAGAGCCCGCCGCCGGAGCCGCCGCCGGTCCCGGCGGCGGCGAGCACCCCCTGGGAGCCGGCCGGGGCGGGCGTCGCGATCGGGGTGGCCATCGCGGCCGCCGCCGTGATCCGGAAGCTCATCTGCACCTGCCGGGCCCGCCCGCTGCGCGGATCGAGGCGGCCGACCACGGCGCCGGCCAGCGGCGCGTCGCGCTGCGCCTCGGCGGTCGCGCTGACCGTGAGCCGCAGGGGGCGGCCCCGCCGGCCGGCACCGCGCCGACGTCGCACCTGGTGCGGGTGCGCTCAGCGCGGCACAGCCGGCCGGCGGGGCCGGGATCGTGACGCCGTCGGGCAGGACCACCTCGATCCGGCCGTCCGCGTCGACCTTGCCGGTGTCGCCCAGCCGGACGCCCAGCCCGCTGGCGTTCCCGCTGATGTCGAACGTCACCGCTCACCCGGACCGCGCCGCCGAGCGGCATCCGCCGCCAGGCGCCGCCGTCGACCCGCACCCTGATCAGCGTGCTGAACCGCGCGCCGGCCGCCGTCGTCCACGCGCCGCACAACTGCCCGCCGCCGTGGCCCAGCCGGGCAGCGCCGCCACCGAGGCCAGCGCCCCGGTAGGCTGACCCACCGTGACCGGTTACCTGGGCTCGTACGCGACGCTCGGGCTCCTGCTGCTCGCCGCCGCCCTCTTCTTCGTCACGGCGTTCGCCGCGAACCGGGTGTTGCGTCCGGCCCGTCCGGCGGACCCGCCCGGAAAGCGGGCGGGCTACGAGTGCGGCCTCGACCCGGTGGGCGGTGACTGGGCCCAGATGCAGATCCGCTACTACGTGTACGCGTATCTCTACGTGCTGTTCGCGGTCGAGGCGGTCTTCCTCTTCCCGTGGGCGGTGGTCTTCGACCGGCCCGGGTTCGGGCTGGTCACGGTCACCGAGATGGGCGTCTTCGTGGGCGTGCTGGCGCTGGGCGTCCTCTACGCCTGGCGCAAGAACATCCTCCGCTGGACCTGAGCGCCCGCGCCCCGGCCAGCCGCACAGTCAGGCCAGGCCGCGCCGGGTGACGGCCGGCGGGCGGTCGCCCCGGATCGACGCCACCATGTCCAGCACCCGCCGGGTGGGCCCCACCTGGTGGGCGCGGAACACCTGGGCGCCGAGCCAGGCCGACACCGCGGTCGCCGCCAGGGTCCCCTCCAGCCGCTCGGCCACGGGCAGGTCCAGCGTCTCGCCGATGAAGTCCTTGTTGGACAGGGCCACCAGCAGCGGCCAGCCGGTGGCGGAGAGCTCGTCGAGCCGGCGGGTGATCTCCAGGGAGTGCCGGGTGTTCTTGCCGAAGTCGTGCGCCGGGTCGATGAGGACGCCGTCGGGGCGTACCCCCAGGGCGACCGCGCGCTCGGCGAGGCCGGTGACCGTCGCGACCACGTCGGCCACCACGTCGGCGAAGGCCGCCCGGTGCGGGCGGGTGCGCGGCACCAACCCGCCCGCGTGCGAGCAGACCAGCCCGGCCCCGGTCTCGGCCGCGACCCGGGCGAGCGCCGGGTCCGCCCCCGACCAGGTGTCGTTGAGCAGGTCGGCGCCGGCCGCGACCGCCTCCACCGCCACCTCGGCCCGCCAGGTGTCGATGGAGATGACCACGTCCGGGAAGGTGGCCCGCACGGTGGCGATCGTGTCCACCGTGCGGCGGATCTCCTCGGCCACGTCCACCTCGTCGCCGGGGCCGGCCTTGACCCCGCCGATGTCGATGATCTCCGCGCCCTCGGCCACCGCCCGCTCCACCGCGCGCAGCGCGCTGTCCTGCGCGAAGGTCGCCCCCCGGTCGAAGAACGAGTCGGGCGTGCGGTTGACGATGGCCATCACCACCAGCTCGCCCGGCGCGAAGGTCCGGCTGCCGAGCCGAAGCGCCCCGGCCATGTCGCCTCCCGATCTCCCGTGGCGCGGGTCTCCCGCAGCCGCCGGTCTTCCGTGGCCGCCGGTCTCCCGCAGCCGGCCGGGCGACCCGGCCGCCTCCGACGCTAGCCGGTCGCCCGGT
Source organism: Micromonospora sp. NPDC057141 (assembly GCF_042670805.1). Classification (NCBI taxonomy): domain Bacteria; kingdom Bacillati; phylum Actinomycetota; class Actinomycetes; order Micromonosporales; family Micromonosporaceae; genus Micromonospora; species Micromonospora sp. NPDC057141. The sequence goes on from NZ_JBHUVA010000013.1 coordinate 23,502, forward strand.
GGCCCATCCGGGCGGTACGACGGCACAGATCCGCACCGATCTGTGGGAGGACCGCCCGGCGGGGTCGCTCCGGGCCCGTTCGCGTGCCACGATCTCTTGCATGGGTCAGGTGCTGCTCATGCTGGTCGTCGCGCTCACGGTCGCGGCAGTGGTCTTCGGGGTGACGGTGCTGGTCACCGGCCGCGATCCCGGCCTCGCGCCGGTCGAGCCGGACGGGCGGGCCGTTCCGCTGCCGGCCAGCCGGCCGCTGCGCGAGTCCGACGTGGGCGAGATTCGTTTCGACACGGCGCCGCGCGGGTACCGGATGTCCCAGGTCGATCAGGCGATGCGCCGGGCGGCCTACGACATCGGGTACAAGTCCGAGCTGATCGGCGTGCTGGAGGCGGAGGTCACCGCGTTGCGCGAGGGACGGGTCGCCGACGCCGACGCGCTGCGGCGCACCCGTGAGCAGGCGGCCGCTGCTGCCGCCGCCGCCGAGGGAGCGGCAGGAGCCGACGCCGTAACCGAGGGTCAGGCCGCCACCGGAGCCGACGCCACCGCCGAGGGCGCCGCCCCGGCCACCGTCCCCGCCACCGGGGCAGACCTCACCGTGACCGCCGCCGCCCCCGAGGCCGGCGACCGCGAGCCCACCGACCCGGCAGGCGGGCGTCGGGTCGGGTCGGAGCCGGCGTGACCGGCTCGGCGGATGCCGAGGGCCTCCGCGAGGCGGCCCAGCCCGGTGCCGGCGAGGTCACCGCCACGGTGATCGTCAACGCGCCGGCCGAGCGGGTGTTCGCCGGCCTGCTGGCCTGGGAACGGCAGTCCGACTGGATCCCGTTCACCACCGTCCGGGTCGTCGAGGGCGACGGCGGCGAGGGCAGCCTCGTGGAGGCGGTCACCTCGCTCGGGCCGGCGGTCCTGCGCGACGAGATGCGGGTGGTCCGGGTCGACGCGCCGTACGAGATCGGCGTGGTGCACTGCGGCCGGCTGCTGCGCGGCCCCGGGGTGCTGCGCTGCACCCAGATCGAGGGCGGTCGCACCCAGGTCGTCTGGCACGAGTGGTTCCACGTGCCGGGTGGCACCGCCGGGCGGGTGGCGTGGCCGGTGCTCTGGCCCGGCTCCAAGGTCAGCCTCACCCAGGCGCTGAAGAAGTTCGGCCGGCTGGTCGAGCAGGGCCGCCTGCCCTGACGGCCCGCCGCCTGCCGTCCGGGTGTGAGCCGGGGCGTTTCGCGCCAGATCGCCGACATGGCGGGGTTGCGAGCGGCCGGATACCGCCACGACGCCGGCACACCTGTGCCCTGCCGGCGGCTCCCGCTAGCGTGTGAGCCGTGACTGACCTGGTGATCGGCGCGGACGGGCTGCCCCGCTGCGCGTGGGGAGCGAGCACCCCGGACTACGTCCCCTACCATGATCGGGAGTGGGGGCGACCCCTGCGCGGCGACGACGCGCTCTACGAGCGGATGACCCTGGAGGCGTTCCAGTCGGGCCTGTCCTGGCTGACCATCCTGCGCAAGCGCCCCGGGTTCCGGCTGGCCTTCGACGACTTCCGCATCGAGGCCGTGGCGGCCTACGGCGAGGCCGACGTGACCCGGCTGCTGGCCGACGCCGGCATCGTGCGCAACCGGGCCAAGATCGAGGCGGCGATCGCCAACGCCCGGGCTGCCCTGGAGCTGCCCGAGGGGCTCTCCGCCCTGCTCTGGTCCTACGCGCCGCCGCCCCGGGCCGCCCGGCTGGCCTCGTTCGCCGAGGTGCCGGCGCTGACCCCGGAGTCGACCGCGCTGGCCAAGGCGCTGAAGAAGCGCGGGTTCCGGTTCGTCGGCCCCACCACGTCGTACGCGCTCATGCAGGCCACCGGCATGGTCGACGACCACCTCGCCGGCTGCCACGTCGCCGGCCCGTCGCCGGCGTGATGGGATTGGCGCCATGACCGACACCGACGACCGCCCCGACGGCAGCATGGTCCCCGAGCGTCCCGACGGCACGGTCCCCGCCCGGTTCGACGGTGGGCGGGGCGCCGCCGCCTGGGCCGTGCTCCTCCCGCCGGGCCGCTACGACGCCGAGCGGCTCGTCCACCACGACACGCTGGAGCTGACGGGGCTGGACGCCGGCACCGGGGCCACGGACTTCGCCGGGGCCAGCGCTCCCGGCGGGGCCAGCGCTCCCGGCGGGGCCAGCGCTCCCGGCGGGGCCAGCGCTCCCGGCGGGCCCCGGCCGGGCGACCCGGTGGCGGTGCTGACCGAGGGCCCGCTGCGGCTGGTGGCGCTGGGTCGGGTCGCCCGGGCCGCCGCCGAGCGTCGGGAGGACCCGGACGACCCGCAGTCCGACCCGGTCTCCGGCGCGTTCGTGGTCGCGTACACCCGGCGGGTCTTCGACGAGCCGGTGCCGGCCGACGGGCTGGCGCTCGACGGGCCGGTCACCGCGCTGCCCGCCGACGCCTACCGGGCGCTGGTCGGGCGGCTCGGCCGGCCGCCGGCCCGCCGGTCCTGGCTGGTCAGCCTGGACCTCCCGATCGAGGCGGCCACCCCGGCGGAGGCTGTTCGGCTGTTCTGGTCGTACGTGCGCGACCTGGGCCCCCGCGAGCTGCCCGCCTTCGTCTCGCCGGCCGGCGACGAGTTGGCGATGCAGGCGTTCGTGCTGGGGGCCGAGGCCAACCAGGACCCGGAGGAGGGCGACTGACCCGGCCCGACGGCCCCCGTCCCACCCGAGCGCGGCTTCAGCGGCCCTCGAAGGTGGGCTTCTGCTTGTTGACGAAGGCCAGGGTGGCGGCCCGGTGGTCGGCGGTGCCTCCGCAGATCGACTGGGCCTGCGCCTCGGCGGCCAGGGCGTCGGCGAGGGTGCCGGCGTCGGCGATGGAGAGCTGCCGCTTGATCGCCCCGTACGCGACGGTCGGGCCGGCGGCGAGCCGGGCGGCCAGCTCCTGCGCGGTCGGCAGCACCTGCTCGTCGTCGTCGACCAGGCGGGTCAGCAGGCCCAGCCGGCTGGCCTCGTCGGCGCCGACCGGCTCGGCGAGCATCAGCAGCTCGACGGCCTTGGCGTGCCCGACCAGCCGGGGCAGGGTCCAGGAGGCGCCGGTGTCGGCGGCGAGGCCCACCCCGGCGAAGGCCATCAGGAACCGGGTCTTCGGCCCGCCGACGCGGAAGTCGGCCAGGAAGGCCAGCGACGCCCCGGCCCCGGCGGCCATCCCCCGCACGGCGGCCACCACCGGCTTCGGCAGGTTGGCCAGCCGGGCGGCGATCGGGTTGTAGTGGGCCCGGACCGTGTCCAGCGGGTTCACCCCGGGCGACTCCAGGGTCCGCACGTGCTCGCGCAGGTCCTGGCCGGCGCTGAACGAGCCGCCCGCCCCGGCGAGCACCACGGCCCGGCAGGACCGGTCGGACTCCAGGTCGGCCAGGGCGTCGCGGAGTGCCTCCTTGAGCGCCACGTCGAGCGCGTTCATCGCGGACGGGCGGTTGAGGGTCAGGGTGACGACGGCATCGGTGCGGTCGACGAGCAGGGGCTCGGTCACGTCTTGACGACCCTTCTTTCGCGGTTGGTGGCGTCGAGGCACTGCTCGACGTACCGGTCGGCGGCCGGCCGCAGCCGGGTGGCGTGCCGGTCGAAGAAGCTGGCCGCGGCGGTGCCGGGCCAGCGCTCGGGCAGCAGCGCCGGGGGGAGCTGCGGGTCCCGGAACAGGAAAGTACGCCACGCGTGCACGAGCCGGAACCGGGCCGCGTACGCCTCCTCGTCGTCGCTGCGCACGGTCACCGCGGCGAGCAGCGGGCGCTGCTCGGCGACGAACCGTTCGTAGGCGTGCCCGATCTCGGTGAGGTCCCAGGCCCGGCGGACCACGCCCATCGCGCCCGGGGTGCCGGCGGCGTGCGCGGCGGTGAACCGCTCGTACCGCACGCCGGCCTCCTCGAGCAGCACGTCGACGTCCTCCGCCGGCCGGGTCGCCACCCAGGTCTGCTCGTCGAGGGCGCCGTAGCCGAGGAAGCTCAGGTTGGCGGCGAGCCGCTGCCGCTCCCGGCGGGAGGCGGGGCTGGCCAGGACGAGCATGTCGAACCGTCCGTCCCAGCTGATCCGGCCGGTCCGGTAGATCCGGGCGGCCGCCTCGTCGAGTCGCCGGGCGGCTTTCGGTGTGATCGCATAGCCCGGCCCCGAGGCCAGTCGGAGCGGGTCGAGCCAGCCCTGGCGGACCATCCGGCTGACCGCCGTGCGCACCGCAGGTGGGGCGATCCCGAGCGGTGCGAGCAACTTGACCAGGGCGGCGACCGGCGCGCGGCCACCCCTGGGTCGGAGGTGGTCGCCGTACAGGTCGAAGAGTGCCGACCGTGCCTGCATGACCGCACATTGTGACAGGCCTTCTCAAGATAAGCTAGGTCCTGTTACATCAATGCCTCTTCGGTTTGGGTCCGGCGGTGTTCATCAGGGAAAATCGTTGGTCGACACCGCCGCGTACGTTGCGGTGGGTGATGGCGAAGAGGCTGTGGGGCAACCCACCGACCCTGTTGCAGGTCTGAGGGGAGACAACATGGCGGCGATGAAGCCGCGGACGGGCGACGGTCCGCTGGAAGTCACCAAGGAGGGCCGGGGCATCGTCATGCGGGTCCCGCTGGAGGGTGGTGGCCGGCTCGTCGTCGAGATGACTCCCGACGAGGCCAACGCGCTCGGTGACGCACTGAAGGCAGCCGCCGGCTGACCGAGGCGCGGTCCGGGCGGCGGTCGTCGTGCGGACGGTTCGCACCGCCCTGAGCCACCGGCGCCGCCGGTGGCTCAGGGCCTTCACCCTGCGCCCGGGCGCGTCCGGGCCCTTCTCCCGACCCTTCTGGAGGTCGTTCCAGCGTGCTTGCCATCCGCCTGATGGGCGGGCCCGAACGGTCCCCCGACGCCCTGGCCCTGCCCATCCGACCCGCCGGGCCGGCCGAGGACGGTACGGTGCGGGCCGCGGTCTGGCCCGGCCTGCCGGCACTCGCCGACGATGTGCTGGTCGAGGCCGCCGCCCTGGCCCCGGCGGCCCGGGCCACCGGGCGGGCCGGCGAGGTGCACGTCCACCTGCGGCCGGGGCGCGTACCGGTGCGGCTGCTGCTGGCCGGGGTCGGCGACGGCGACGAGCCCGGATGGCGGGCGGCGGGGGCCGCGCTGGCGCGGGCCGCGTCCGATGAGACACATCTCACGATCATGATGCCGGTCGATGTCGAGCCCGACGCGGTGCGTGGCCTCGTCGAGGGGCTGCTGCTGGCGTCGTACCGCTTCCGGCTCACCGAGGCCGGCGAGGCCCCGGCGCTGGCCGGCGTCGACCTCGCCGTCGGCGACCCGGCCCCGTACGCGGACGCGGTCGAACGGGCCGAGGTCGCCGCCCGGATGACCAACCTGGCCCGGGACCTGACAAACACCCCGTCCTCGGTGAAGAACCCGCAGTGGTTCGCCGAGCAGGTCGAGGCCGCCGCAGCCGGCCGGCCCGACCTGAGCCTGCGGGTCCGGCAACCCGACGAGCTGGCCGCCGAGGGCTTCGGCGGCATCCTCGCCGTCGGCGGCGGCTCCGCCAGCGGCCCGCGCCTGGTCGAGCTGGACTGGCACCCCGCCGAGGCGCGCACCCACGTCGTCCTGGTCGGCAAAGGGATCACCTTCGACACCGGCGGGATCTCGATCAAGCCGGTGCCCGCGATGAAGCTGATGCGCAAGGACATGGCCGGCGCCGCCGCCGTCGTGGCCGCCACGCTGGGCGCGGCGGCGCTGCGGCTGCCCGTCCGGATCACGACCCTGGCCCCGCTGGCGGAGAACGCGGTCAGCGGGTCGGCTTTCCGCCCCGGCGACGTGATCAACCACTACGGCGGCGTGACCAGCGAGACCACCAACTCCGACGCCGAGGGGCGGCTGGTGCTCGCCGACGCGCTGGCGTACGCCGTCGCCGAGCTCAAGCCCGACCTCCTGATCGACCTGGCGACCCTGACCGGGGCGAACATGGTGGCGCTCGGCAAGCGCACCGGCGCGCTCTACTCCGACGACGACGAACTGGCCGCCGACCTGTTGGCCGCGATCGACGCGGCCGGCGAGTCGGCCTGGCGGATGCCGCTGCCGGTCGACTACGTCGAATACCTGGGCAGCGACGTGGCCGACCTCTACAGCGCCCCGAACCAGGGCGCCGGCTCGGTGCTGGCCGCCCTCTACCTGCGCGAGTTCACCGGCGACCTGCGGCAGCGCTGGCTGCACGTCGACATGTCCGCCCCCTCCTGGGCCGACGGCGACGCCGCCGAGCTGACCCGGGGCGCCACCGGCTGGGGCGTACGCGGCCTGCTGCGCTGGCTGGCCACCCTCGGATGATCCAGCACCTCACGGCGGCGAGCGGCGTGACTCAGCACTTCACGGCGGCGAGCAGGCCGTGACCGACCGGGAGCAGCGCCGGCGTCCAGTCCTCGGACTCCCGGAGCGCCTTGATCGTCTCCCGGGTGGTCACCGTCTCCACGTCCCGGGCCGCCGGGTCGCCGATCCGGCCGTCGGCCAGCGTGCCGTGCAGGGCGAGCACCCCGCCGCGGCGCAGCAGCCGCAGCGCCGCGGCCACGCAGGAGCTGAAGTTGGTGGCCTCGGTGTCGACGAAAACCATGTCGTACGCGCCGTCGGCGAGCCGGGGCAGCACGTCCAACGCCCGGCCGGTGATGATCCGGGTGCGCCCTGAGGGGAAGCCCGCCTCGGCGAAGATCCGGCGGGCGATCCGCTGATGCTCCACCTCGACGTCGATGGTGGTGAGGACGCCGTCGGCGCGCATGCCCCGCAGCAGCCACACGCCGCTCACGCCGGTGCCGGTGCCGATCTCCACCACCGCCCGCGCGCTTCCGGCGGCGGCGAGCAGCCGCAGCGCCGCCCCCGTGCCCGGGGTCACCGCGTCGAGACCCACCTCGTGGGCGAGACTGCGGGCGGTCCGGAGCACGAGGTCCTCGGTGACGTACGACTCGGCGAACTGCGACGCCGGGGTCGTCGAGCTGCCGGAACTGGCGGCCGTGGCGATGGGACACCTCCGTCGGGGGCGGGTTGGCGGTATGAGCCTAGAGGCGGGGGCGAACGGACGCAGCCGCGAGTCCGGTGCCCGACGATCACGGTGGAACCTGCCCGATCGGGCGGTTCCCACGGGGCGGTCACGCACCGCAACCGCTGACTGCACTCGCGGCATTCGTGTAATCCTGGATGCGGTATCCCCGTCGTCGGACCGGCCAGCCCTGCCGGCCCGGGGCGAGGGGGCCGGGGACGACTGGGAGGCACCGACGTGACCGACGGCTGGGACTGGCGCCGGCCCGGGGGAGCTCCGACTCCGGCGGCACCGCCGGGGAGCGGTGCTCCGCCGGCCGGGCCGCCGACGGTACCCGACGGCGTCCACCGGGGCTCCGCGGCGTCGCCCTGGTGGTCCGACGCGCTCGCCGACCCGTGGCGCGACCCGTACGCCCCGGCGGCGGTGGTGGTGCCCGGCCCGGTCGACACCGCGGCGGAGCCGGAGCCGGTCGTCGACCCGGACGCGCCGGGCCGGCCGACGCTGCGTCAGCTGCTGCTCATTCCGCTGATCACCGCGCTGCTCGCCGGGACCCTCGGCGGTGCCCTGGGGTACGCCTTCGCGGTGCGCGGCGGCGCGGCCGGCGGCCCGGTGCTCGGCGCCGGTTCCGCCGAGGCCCCGGCGCTGGCCCAGCGCAAGCCGGAGTCGCTGGCCGGGGTCGCCGAGCGCGTCCTGCCCAGCGTGGTGACCGTCCGGGTGGCCAGCCTGGGCGGGACGAGCGAGGGCTCCGGCTTCATCGTCAGCGCCGACGGTTACGTGATCACCAACGACCACGTCGTCGCCGGGGGCACCGGCAAGGCGTCGGTGGTGTTCAACGACGGCAGCACGGCCGCCGCCAGCGTCGTCGGCCAGGACCCGGAGTCCGACATCGCGGTGATCAAGGTGAACTCCGCCACGGGCCTGCGGCCGGTGGAGTTCGGTGACTCCGACGCCCTCGCGGTCGGCGACCCGGTGCTGGCCATCGGCTCGCCGCTGTCCCTGGCCAACACGGTGACCGCCGGCATCGTGAGCGCCCTGGACCGGACGATGCAGGCCGGCGACCCGGGCGGGCCGACCCGCTACTACGCGGCCATCCAGACCGACGCCGCGGTCAACCACGGCAACTCCGGCGGCCCCCTGGTGGACTCGGCCGGCCGGGTGATCGGGGTGAACTCGACGATCAAGTCGCTGGTGGCCGACGGGCAGGAGGCCGGCAACATCGGGCTCGCCTTCGCCATCCCGATCAACCAGGCCAAGCGGGTCACCCAGGACATCATCGGCACCGGCAAGGCCCGCCGTACGGTGATCGGCGCCCAGGTCGGCGGCACCGGCGCGGCCAGCGGCGGCGCCGGCGGCGTTCGCCTGGCGTCGGTGGAGCCGTCGGGCCCGGCGGCCGGGGCCGGGCTCCGGGCGGGGGACGTGATCCTGCGGCTCGCCGGCCGCCCGATGACCGACCCGACCGACCTGATCGCCCTGGTGCGCAAGTTCGCCCCGGGGTCGGTGGTGACGGTGGAGTACCGGCGCGGGTCGAGCCGGCAGAACGCCTCGGTGACCCTCGCCGCGGACGCCAAGTGAGAGCCGGCCGGCCCCTCCCCGACGGGCCGCCACGTGCGTAGTCTTGGGCTGATGCCGACGAGGAGGCCCAGCAGTGTTCGAGAACCTCAACTGGTGGGAGATCGCCGCGCTGCTGCTCCTGGCGCTGCTGATCTTCGGTGACCGGCTGCCCAACGTGATCAGCGACGGGCTGCGCATGGTCCGCAACCTGCGCGCCATGGCCCGCAACGCGACCGGTGACCTGAGCCGCGAGCTGGGCACCGACATCCAGCTGGAGGACCTGCACCCGAAGGCGTTCATCCGCAAGCACCTGCTCAGCGAGGAGGACGAGCAGGCGATCCGGAAGCCGCTCCAGGGCGTCTACGACAACCTCCGCGCGGACGTCACCGGCGTGCACGACGACCTGAAGGACGTGGCCAGGTCGGTGGACCTGAAGTCGACGGCCTCCGGCGGCGCGGTCACGGCCACCTCCGGCGGCGCGGCGACGGCTCCCGCCCCCCGCACGGCCAGCTACGACGACGCCACCTGACCCCGCGCCCCCCCGCCCCCGCCCCACCCCCGCCCGGTGATCAAGAGGTTTGCGTCACCGTTGAGATCAAACCGGACGCTTTTCTCTTGATCACCGGCCGGCACAGGGCGGGCTAACCGGCTCAACGCGGGCGGCGGCGGGCGGCGGTCAAGGGGCGGCGCTCACCGGCCCAGCGGTCAGCGGCCGGCCGGCTTGAGGCCGAGGGGCTTGCCGAGCAGCGAATCCCGCCGCACCGCGAGCCGGTCGGCGACCTGACCGAGGGCCTTCGCGGCCGGCGAGTCCGGCTCGGCGAGCACGATCGGGTTGCCGGTGTCGCCGGCCTCCCGGACCCGGGTGTCCAGCGGGATCTGCCCGAGCAGCGGCACCTGCGCCCCGATCGTCCGGGTCAGCGAGTCGGCGACGGTCTGACCGCCGCCGGAGCCGAAGACCTCCATCCGGGAGCCGTCCGGCAGCTCCAGCCACGACATGTTCTCGATCACGCCGACCACCCGCTGGTGGGTCTGGAGCGCGATCGCACCGGCCCGCTCGGCCACCTCGGCGGCGGCGGCCTGCGGCGTGGTGACCACCAGGATCTCGGCGTTCGGCAGCAGCTGGGCCAGCGAGATGGCCACGTCACCGGTGCCCGGGGGCAGGTCGAGCAGGAGCACGTCCAGGTCGCCCCAGTAGACGTCGGCGAGGAACTGCTGCAACGCCCGGTGCAGCATCGGGCCGCGCCACACCACGGCCGCGTTGCCCGAGGTGAACATGCCGATCGAGATCACCTTCACGCCGTGCGCCTGCGGCGGCATGATCAGGTCCTCCACCCGGGTCGGGCGGCCGTCCGCGCCGAGCATCCGGGGCACCGAGTGGCCGTAGATGTCCGCGTCGACGACGCCGACGTTCAGGCCCCGGGCGGCCAGCGCTGCGGCCAGGTTCACCGTGACGCTGGACTTGCCCACGCCGCCCTTGCCGCTGGCGACCGCGTACACGCGGGTGCGGGAGCCGGGCTGGGCGAACGGGATCACCGGCTCCTCGGTGGCGGAGCCGCCACGCAGCTTCGCCTGGAGGCCCTGGCGCTGCTCGGGGCTCATCACCCCGAACTCGATCTCCACCCCGGTCACCCCGGGCACCGCGCCGACGGCGGCGGTGATGTCGGCGCGCAGCTTGTCCTTCAGCGGGCAGCCGGCCACGGTGAGCAGCAGCTCGACCCGGACCACGCCGTCGTCGCCGACCTGGGCGGAGCGGACCATGCCGAGGTCGGTGATGGGCCGGCGGATCTCCGGGTCGTCGACGGTGGCCAGGGCGGCCTGGACGGCGTCCTCGACGGTGCTGACGGGTGCTGACATGCCCGCAATGCTACGTCGGGGGCGATAGGTGCCGGCCGTCGGCGGGCCCCGGTGTGAGCGAATCGATGGGCCCGCCCGGCCTGGTCAGCGCGCCGCCCGGCCTGGTCGACTCGCCCGCCCGGCCTGGTCAGCGCGCGCCGGTCGACCCCTCCGGCCGGCCGCCTCGGGCAAAGTCGCCGTCCAGTTCGTCGAGGGGCTCGTCGAGGTGCGCCCCACCTCCGCGGGGAGGCGGGCGCTCCTGCGACGGGCGCTCCTGCTGCCGGCGCTCCAGCTTCTGCCGGCGCTGGGCGGCCTCGTCCAGCTCCTCGGCCAGCCGGGCCAGCTCCGAGCGGAGGAAATCCCGGGTCGCCACCTCGCCCAGCGCGATCCGCAGCGCCGCGACCTCCCGGGCCAGATACTCGGTGTCCGCCTTCTGCATGGCCGCTCGTCGCCGGTCCTCCTCCAGCGCCACCCGGTCCCGGTCGGTCTGCCGGTTCTGCGCGAGCAGGATCAGCGGCGCCGCGTAGGACGCCTGGAGGGAGAGAATCAGGGTCAGGAACGTGAAGGTGTACGGGTCGAAGCGCAGATCCGCCGGGGCCAGGGTGTTCCAGCCGAACCAGGCGGCGATCACCACCGTCATGTAGACGATGAAGTTGGCCGTGCCCATGCCCCGGGCGATCCCCTCGGACCACCGGCCGAACGCCTCCGGGTCGAACCGGGGCAGCTTCACACCCCGGGGCTCGCGTGGCTGGTCCAGCCGCTCGGCCCGCCGCTGCTCACTCATCGGGGCCGTCCAGCACCTCGTGCACAGGTGCCGGGGCGGTCGGGGCGTCCCGGTCCCGCCAGTCGCGCGGCAGCGAGTGGTCCAGCACGTCGTCGACGGTCACCGCGCCGACGAGCCGGTTGTTGCGGTCCACCACCGGCATGGCGACCAGGTCGTACGTGGCCATCCGGCGGGTGATCTCCGGCAGCGGGGTGGTCGGGCGCAGCGGGTCGATGTCGTTGACCACCACCCCGCCGAGCAGGTCGGCCGGGGGTTCCCGGAGCAGCCGTTGGAAGTGCACCATGCCCAGGTAGCGGCCGGTCGGGGTGGTCAGCGGCGCGCGGGTCACGAAGACCTGCGCGGCGACCGCCGGGGAGAGCTGCTCCTCCCGGATCCGGGCCAGCGCCTCGGCGACCGTGGCGTCCGGCGGCAGGATCACCGGCTCCGAGGTCATCACGCTGCCTGCCGTGCCCGACGAGTATTTGAGCAGCTGACGGACCGGGTCGGCCTCGCCCGGCTCCATCAGGTCCAGCAGGACGTCCTGCTCGGTCGGGGGAAGCTCGTTGAGCAGGTCGGCGGCGTCGTCCGGGTCCATCTCCTCCAGCACGTCCGCGGCCCGCTCCCGGTCCAGCGCGGCGAGGATCTCCACCTGGTCGTGCTCGGGCAGCTCGCTGAGCACGTCGGCCAGCCGCTCGTCGTCCAGCGCCGCCGCCACCTCGTTGCGCCGGGCGTCCGGCAGGTCCTGCAGGGCGTTGGCCAGGTCGGCCGGGCGCATGTCCTCCAGGACGGCGAGCAGGTTCGCCGTACCCCGGTTCTCGCCGATGCCGCTGAGGCCGCGCACCCGGTCCCACTCGACCTGGTGCAGGTGGCCGCGGCGGGTGAGCCGACCGGTGTGCTCGCGGACGGCGACGCGGCGCAGTGACCACTCGCCGCCCCGGCTGCACTCCATGGCCACGTCGACCACCGACCCGGGCTGGCCACCCGGGTCGAGCTGCACGCGCCGGTCCAGCAGTTCCTGGAGCACCAGCAGCTCGTTGGGGCGTTTCTCGAACCGGCGCAGGTTGAGCGTGCCGCTGCCGAGCACCACCGCGTCGGCGTCGATGGTGGTGATCCGGTTGATGGACAGGAAGATCCGCCGGCGCATCGGCATCTCGGCGACCAGCCCCACCACCTCCGGCGGCCGCTGGGTGGGCCGGAGCCGGGCCACCGCGTCGCGCACCCGACCCACCTGGTCGCCGTTGGGGTCGAAGACGGCGACTCCGGCGAGTCGGGCGAGGTAGACCCGGTTCGGCGTGCTCACGGGCACCAGCCTAAGCGCCTACTGTTTATCAACATGTCGACCTTGGCCTACGAGATCGTGGACGTCTTCACCGACCGCCCGTTCGCCGGCAACCCCCTTGCCGTGGTGTTCGGTGCCGAAGGGCTGGCCACCGAACAGATGCAGTCGCTCGCGTTGGAGTTCAACCTGTCCGAGACGGTGTTCGTGCTGCCGCCCACGCAGGTCGGGGCCACCTACCGGGCGCGGATCTTCACGCCCACCGACGAGCTGCCGTTCGCCGGCCACCCCAGCGTCGGCGCGGCGGTGACCGCGAGCCGCCGGGGCCTGTTCGGCGTGGGGCAGATCACCCAGGAGTGCGGGGCCGGGGTGCTGCCGATCGAGGTCACCGCGCACGGCGCGACGCTGACCGGCGGCGTGCCGACGCTCGGCCCCGAGCTGGACCTGGAGCCGCTGCTGGAGATGGCCGGTCTCACCGCCGCCGACCACGCCGGCCCGCCGCCCCGGGTCGCCGGGTGCGGGCTGGAGTTTCCCTACCTGCCGGTGCGGCCGGACGCGGTGGCCCGCGCCCGGGTCGATCCGGCGGCGGCGGAGCGGTACGGCATCGAGCATGTCAGCGTCTTCTCCTGGGACGCCGACTCGCAGACCGCGCACGCCCGGGTCTTCGTCCCCGGGCACGGCGTGCCGGAGGACCCGGCGACGGGCTCGGCCGCCCTCGGGCTCGGCGTGTGGCTGGTCGCCAGCGGGCTGCTTCCCGGCGAGGGGCGCTCCTCCTACACCGTCCGGCAGGGCGCCGAGCTGCGCCGGCCGTCCCTGCTCGCCTGCACGGTCACCGCCGCCGCGGGCTCGGCGGTGGGCGCGACCGTGCGCGGCGACGTGATGCCGGTGGCGCGCGGCGAGATCGCCGTCCCACCCTTCGTCGGCTGAGCGGTGGGGGAGCGGTGGGCACGGCGAACGCCGGCGGCGCCGTACGCTCGCGCGGGCCGGCGGGCATGCGGGAGGATGCCGGGGTGACTGACGAGGTGGACGGGCGGGTCGGCACGCCCCTGGTCGACGAGGCGGTGAAGAAGGCCGCCGTCGCCTGGGTGGGCGTCGCGGGCGGGCCGGCGTGGGCGCTGTGGTGCGTACCGTCGGAGGGGTCGCTCCTGGTCGTGAGCGGCCCCGGCGAGCAGGCCGCGCCCGGGCTCGCGGAGGCGGCCGAGGCGCAGGTGACGCTGCGCGGCGACCACGGCGGGCGGATCGTCACGTGGCCGGCCCGGGTGACCCGGCTGGCCCCCGGCACCGAGGAGTGGGCGGCCCTGGCCCCGACGGTCGCCGCCAAGCGGCTCAACGCCCCCGGGCCCGCGGCCGACCTGGTGCAGCGGTGGGCCGCCGACGGCTGCGCCCTGGTGCGGCTCACCCCGGCCGGCGAGCCGGCCGCCGGCGACCGGCTGCCGGACGCCTCGCTCGCCGAGCCGCCCCGGGCGGCCCCGGTGGTCCGGGTCACCCGCCGGCCGTTCCGGCTGCACCGCGTCCGCCGCCGCTGACCAGGCCCGGGGCCGGAGCCGGGCGCTGCACGGTGAGACGGCCCGGTCAGGCCGGCACGGCAACCGGGTCCACCAGGTCCAGGACGTCGTGCAGCGAGCCCAGCTCCGGCCCGTCCCAGGACGGCTCGGCGTTGAAGACCAGGTGCTCGGCGAGGTCCGGGGCGGCCAGCCGTACCGCCGTCATGCCGGTCCGCCGCGCGCCGGTGAGCTCCTGGCTGCCGCCGTCGCCGACGTACAGGCAGTCGCCCGGGGACAGCCCGAGCGGGCCGCACGCCGACAGGTAGAGCGCCGGGTCGGGCTTGCAGCGCCCGAGCTGCACCGAGAAGACCCGCACGTCGAGCAGCGGGGCCACGGCCAGCTGCGGCAGGAACACCGGCAGCTCGTGGGTGCAGTCGCTGACCAGGCCGGTGCGTACGCCCAGCGCGCGCAGCGCCGTCAGCACGGGCACCGCCTCGGCGCGCAGCCGGGTGTCCGCGCGGATCGCCCGCTGCCGGGAGGCGACGGCCGCGCGCAGCGCGCTCTCCGGGGGGTGTACGCCGGCCTGGGTGCACACCCAGCGCAGGGTGGCCGCGGCGTCGCCGAACCGTCCGCTGGCCCGCTGGTAGTAGCTGCGGTCGAGCACGTCGACGAGAGTGTCGACCGGGCAACCGAGCAGCTCGGCGGTGGACCGGTGGGCCGTACTGCGTTGCACGGCACGGGTGAGCGTGCCGAAGAAGTCGAACAGCACGGCGCGAAAGACGGGCATGGGGAAGTGCCTCCGGACGTCGAGGGGGAGGGTCGCCGGCGGAAGTCATGATCGTAATGGAACGCTGACGTTCTGTGGTGACGGGTGGTCGGCGGGTGCCCGTGTGAGGATTGCTTCCCGTGCCCGTACCTCATCCCCGCCGACCGGTGGGCCCGCTGACCGGCGGGGTCCTCGCCCTGGCTGTCCTCGCGGTCTCGTCGTCCGCGCCGCTGGTCGCCTTCGCCGCCGCGCCCGCCCTGGCGATCGCCTTCTGGCGCAACCTGCTCGCGGTCGGCGTGCTGGGCCCGTTCGCGCTGGCCCGGCGGCGCGCGGAGTTCCGGGCCCTGACCGTGGGCGCGGGTCGGCGCGAGGGCTGGTACTGCGTGCTGTCGGGGGTGGCGCTGGCCGCCCACTTCGCCACCTGGATGCCGAGCGTCCAGCTCACCTCGGTCGCCGCCGCCGTCGCCCTGGTCGCCACCCAGCCGGTCTGGCAGGGGCTGATCGCCCGGGGGCAGGGCCGCCGGTTGCCGCAGGCCGTCTGGGTCGGCATCGGGGTGGCGGTCGCTGGTGCGGTGCTCGCCTCCGGGGCCGACTTCGCCGCCTCCGGCCGGGCGTTCGTCGGTGACCTGCTCGCGGTGGCGGGGGGCCTGTTCGCGGCGGTCTACACCGCCCTCGGGGAGCGGGCCCGGGCCACCGTCAGCACCACCACCTACACCACCATCTGCTACGGGGTGTGCGCGCTGATCCTGCTGGCCGTCTGCCTGGTCGGCGGGGTGCCGCTGGGCGGCTACGACACGGGCACCTGGCTGGCGATCCTCGGCCTGGTGGCCGGGGCCCAGCTGCTCGGCCACTCGATGTTCAACCACGCGCTGCGGCGGGTCTCCGCGACCACGGTCAGCATGCTGATCCTGCTGGAGGCGCCCGGGGCGGCCCTGATCGCCTGGGCGTGGCTCGGCCAGCTGCCCCGGGCCGGCGCGCTGCCGGGGCTCGCGCTGATCCTGGCCGGCGTGGCCGTGGTGGTGCTCGGCGGGGCCCGCGCCGGCCGCCGCGCCGTCCCCACCCCGCTCCCGGCCGATGCCATCCCGCTGCCCGGCTCCCCACCCGACCAGCCGGCGTGACGCTTCCCTCCCGCGGGCGGCTGCGGGAGGCCGGCGGCTAGGCCTGCTCGTCCTCGTCCGCCGGTGGGCGGGGTTGGCGGTAGGTCCTGATGTACGCCTCGATGTCTGACCGCAGCCAGACCGAGCCGGCCGACAGCGTCTGGAACGGGCGCGGGAACTTCGGGTGCATGACGAGCTGGCGCAGCCGGGAACGGCCCACGCCGAGCATGTTCATGATCTCGGCCGGACCGACGAGCGGTCCCGGGACCTCCGGTTCACCCATGCGCATGACGGTAGGCACGGCCTCGCCTACCCGACCTGATCCACCCTACTCGGTCCGACTCATTTAGTCCGCACGATCTAGTCTGCCAATATTGACAGGGGGGTGGTCGGTGGGGTGTG
Source organism: Micromonospora sp. NPDC057141 (assembly GCF_042670805.1). NCBI lineage: Bacteria > Bacillati > Actinomycetota > Actinomycetes > Micromonosporales > Micromonosporaceae > Micromonospora > Micromonospora sp. NPDC057141. Next base: position 39,653 of record NZ_JBHUVA010000013.1, read on the forward strand.
ATCGACGGGCGGTACCCCCGCCCTGGTGGAGCTGGGCTCGGCGGGGCGGGGTGCCGGCATGAACTCGGCCCCGGCACCCTCTCGGGAGGCACCGATGTTGACCGACGCCCGCCATCTCGCCCTCGTGCGGCTGCGCCAGGACCTGACGTGGAACTCCTGCGTCGTCTGGGTCTGGCGGTGCCGGGATCGGATCGACTCGGCCCGAGCAGCGGGCATGTCCGGTGTCGCCGGGTCGGTCGCACGCCGGAGTCGGAAGAGGGCGAGGTGATCGTCCGGCGGCTGCCGCTGCTGATTCGGGCCGCCTGGCAGGTCCTCGAATGGCACCGGCACCGCCGGTGTTCGGCCTGCTGCCCGAGCGGCTGGTGTCCCCTCGTTCACGTGGCCAGGACCCGGATCACCGCATGGCGTCGGTTCGGCCCCCGATGATCGAGCTGAAGCCCGGCGACGTCCTGCACATAACCCGGGCGTGCAGCGTGCAGTTCCTCAAACCGATCATGTTTCGGCTGATCAAGGTCAGGACCGACCTGCATACCTACCACGGCTGGATTTGGCTGGAGGGTTACGAACTGGACGCCAGGGGCGAGGCGGTCGCCCGGCGCGAACTGTTCGCCATCCGGGAAGGCGTAAGGAGAATGAACCCACCGGCCCGGCCTCGGCTCGCGCCGGTAGCCCGGTAGCCCGGTAGCCCGGAGGTTACGGCTCGATGCCGACCGCCTTCGCGCTGGCCGTCCAGAGCCGGGCGGCGAGCTGCGGGTCGGTGGCCTTGCGCAGCGGTCGGCGGGGTCGACGGTCGGCGTAGTAGCCGCCGTCGACCAGCCGGGCCGGATCCTGGTTGGCCAGCCAGACCAGGGTCTCCGCGCCCTTCTCCGGGCTGCGGAACGGCAGGATCCGCATGCCGAGCGCGACCAGCCGGCTGTCCGCGCCGAACCGGGTCCGCACCACGCCGGGATGGAAGCAGTACGCCGGGATGTCCGGCCAGCGCCGGGCCGCCTCGCCCGTGAACAGGATGTTCGCCTGCTTGCTGGTGCCGTACGCGCGCATCGGCCGGAAGTCGCGCAGGGCGGCGTTGAGGTCGTCGGGGTCGAGGGCGCCGCTGCGGTGCGCGCCGGAGGCGGTCACCACCAGCCGGCCCACCCGGTCCCGCAGCAGGGCGCTGAGCAGGAACGGGGCCAGGTGGTTGGCCTGCACGGACAGCTCGAACCCGTCGACCGTGGTCACCGGGCGCAGCACGATCGCGCCCGCGTTGTTGGCCAGCACGTCGATCCGGTCGTACGCGGCACGCAGCCGCTCGGCCAGCCCCCGTACGTCGTCGAGGACCGCGAAGTCGGCGCGGAACAGCTCGGGCCGCTCGCCGCTGGCCTCCCGCACCCGGTCGCCGGCCGCCTGGAGTCGGGCCGGGTCCCGTCCGACCAGCGCCACCTGGTCGCCCCGGCGGGCCAGGTCCACCGCGGCGGCCAGGCCGATGCCGGAGCTGGCCCCGGTCACCACCACGATCCGCCGCCCAGTGAGATCTTCCACAGGCCCATTCTCCCCGGTCACGGCACGAGGTTACCGTGACGTCACAAGCACCTTTGCGATCGTTAAGTTCTCCGGTTGCCGTACAGGTGGCGTCGGCCTGCCCGCCGCGCCGGAAGGAGCGCCCCCCATGACCGCCGCCGGTCGTCCCCGCCGGTCCTGCCTCGCCGTGCCGGGCTCCAGCGTCAAGATGCTCGGCAAGGCCCAGGGCCTCCCCGCCGACCAGGTCTTCCTCGACCTGGAGGACGCCGTCGCCCCGCTGGCCAAGCCGGACGCGCGCAAGAACATCGTGGCCGTGCTCAACGACGGCGACTGGGCCGGCAAGACCCGGGTGGTCCGCGTCAACGACCTGACCACCCCGTGGACGTACCGGGACGTGATCGACGTCGTGGAGGGTGCCGGCGCGAACCTGGACTGCGTCATGCTGCCCAAGGTGCAGGACGCCGCCCAGGTGCGGTGGCTGGATCTGACGCTCACCCAGTTGGAGAAGACCCTCGGCCTGCCGGTCGGGCGGATCGGCATCGAGGCGCAGATCGAGAACGCGGCCGGGCTGGTCAACGTCGACGCCATCGCCGCCGCCTCGCCCCGGATCGAGACGATCATCTTCGGCCCGGCCGACTTCATGGCCTCGATCAACATGAGGTCGCTGGTGGTCGGCGGGCTCATCCCGGACTACCCGGGCGACCCCTACCACTACATCCTGATGCGCATCCTGATGGCCGCCCGGATGCACGACCTGCAGGCCATCGACGGCCCGTTCCTCCAGATCCGGGACACCGACGCGTTCCGCGAGGTGGCGAAGCGCTCGGCCGCGCTGGGCTTCGACGGCAAGTGGGTGCTGCACCCCGGCCAGATCGACGCCGCCAACGAGGTCTACTCGCCGGCCCAGGCCGACTACGACCACGCCGAGCTGATCCTCGACGCGTACGAGCACTGCACCTCGGAGGCCGGCGGCCGGCTCGGCGCGGTGATGCTCGGCGACGAGATGATCGACGAGGCGTCCCGCAAGATGGCCCTGGTGATCGCCGCCAAGGGCCGGGCGGCCGGCATGGCCCGCACGTCGCGCTTCACGCCGCCCGCCGAGTGAGCTGACGCCCGCCGAGGGCTGCGCCCGGCCCCGGGTGCCGCCCCGGCGGGGCGGCACCGGGAGGGTCAGTAGTCGTAGCTGCTGCCGCTGCCGGTCTCGCCCACGGTGATGGCGAGGACGATCAGCACCACGTAGAAGATGATCACCAGCACCAGCAGGCCGGTGAGGATCCAGCCGACGATGATGGCGGCCTTCGCCATCCCCTCGCCGCCCTCGCCCGTCTCGCGGATCTGCTTGCGGGCCACGTGCCCGAGGATCGCGCCGATCGGCGCGGTGATGCAGGAGGCGAGGCCGACGAGGGAGAGCACCAGCGCCGCGATCGCCATCCCGTTGGTCCTCTGTGGCGGCGCGTACCCGTATCCCGGGTAGCCGGGCGCGGGATAGCCGGCCGGGGCGTAGCCGGGCGCGGCGTATGGGTCGGCGACCGGCACGGCCTGCTCCATCTTCATCCCCGCGTACGGGTCGACCGGCGCGTACGGGTCGCCGCCGGTCGGCTGCCCGCTCACCGGCAGGGTCGGGTCGACCGGCGGCGTGGACGGCTGGGACCAGGGGTCGTTCGGGCCGCCGGCCGGTGGGGGATATGTCATGGCTTCTCTCCGCGTCTCGTCGAGGGTGCGCGGTCAGGGTAGCCAGGACGACCCAAAACGCAGCACCCGTCACCGGGTGCCGCGTTGCCCGGGGCAGGACGAACCGGCAGGATCGCGGCATGGCAATCGACGCGCGCGCCGCGGACCGTTCCGGCAGCCGACCACGACGGGACGTGAGCCGACCGGGCGCGGCCCGGCGCAGCCGCCCCACCGCCGGTGCCGGCCCGACCGACGAGGACGCCCCGGCGGCGCTGCCGGAGCCGGTCACCATGCGGCTCGACGGCCGGGTTGCCCTGGTCACCGGCGCGGGGAGTCCCGACGGCATCGGGTACGCCACCGCCCGCCGGCTGGCGGACCTGGGGGCCCGGGTGGCCATCGTCTCCACCACCCGGCGCATCCACGAGCGGGCCGGCGAACTGGGGGTGACCGGGTTCGTCGCAGACCTCACCGACGAGGCGGAGGTCGGCGCGCTCGCCGACGCGGTGACCGAGCAGCTCGGCGACGTCGAGGTGCTGGTCAACAACGCCGGCCTGGCGAGCCGGGCCAGCCCGGAGGTGCTGCGCCCGGTGGCCCAGCTCAGCTACGACGAGTGGCGCGGCGAGATCGACCGGAACCTGACCACCGCGTTCCTGTGCAGCCGGGCGTTCATCGGCGGGATGGCCGAGCGTGGCTGGGGGCGGATCGTCAACCTCGCGGCCACGGCCGGTCCGGTGAACGCCCTGCCCACCGAGGCGGCGTACGCGGCCGCGAAGGCGGGCGTGGTGGGCCTGACCCGGGCGCTGGCGATGGAGATGATCGCCGACGGGGTGACGGTGAACTCGGTGGCCCCCGGCACGATCCACACCGCCGCCTCCACCGTGGCGGAGATCCGGCAGGGCCTCGGCACGCCGGTGGGCCGCCCCGGCACTCCGGACGAGGTGGCCGCCGCGATCGCCTTCCTCTGCTCGCCGGCCGCGTCGTACATCACGGGGCAGATGCTGGTGGTCGACGGCGGCAACAGCGTCCGGGAGGCGCAGTTCCGCTGACCGCTGCCAGGCTCCGGCGGGATCAGCTGTAGGAGCCGCCCTCCATGGAGCCGCCCCAGATGACCAGCCCGATCCAGCCGCAGCAGGCGATCAGGCCGATCACGGTGAAGACGTAGCCGAGGATCAGCCCCCAGGTGGCGAGCTGGTCGCCGTCCTCGCCGGTGCGCCGGATCTGCCGCTTGGCCACGTGGCCGAGCACGATGCCGGCGGGCGCGAAGACGAACGCGAAGACCAGCGACAGCACGGCGAGGATGTTCGTGCCCCGCCCCTGACCGGGAGGCGGGCCATACTGCCCGTAGCCCGGGGGCGGGCCGTACTGGCCCTGGTCCGGGGGCGGACCGCCGTACTGGCCGGGCGGCGGCTCGTACGGCGGCGGCTCGTACGGCGATGGCGGCTCGTCCGGCTCGCGCGGTGGATAACTCATCCGGCACCTCCCGCTGTCCGTCGTGACCTGGCCTATTGCGGACGCTACCCGCAGCGGTGAACCTTTTCACAGCGGTTGGGTGGACTGGTCACCTTGGCCTCGCCGGCCGGGGAGGTCGATACTTACCGAGCGTTCAGTTACCCATGAGTAATGCGCCGATGCGTGATGCGCCGACCCCGGAGGCTGAGATGGCCAGACTCGCCCAGACACCCGGCCTGACCGACGTGCAGCGGTCGATCCTGGAGACCGTCCGGGAGTTCGCCGACAAGGAGATCGTCCCGCACGCGCAGCGGCTGGAGCACGCCGACGAGTACCCCACGGACATCCTCGACGGGATGCGCGAGATGGGGCTGTTCGGCCTCACCATCGCCGAGGAGCACGGTGGGCTGGGCGAGTCCCTGCTGACGTACGCCCTGGTGGTCGAGGAGCTGTCCCGGGGCTGGATGTCGATCTCCGGCATCGTCAACACGCACTTCATCGTGGCGTACCTGATCTCCCAGCACGGCTCCGCCGAGCAGCAGGACCGGCTGCTGCCCAGGATGGCCACCGGCGAGGTACGCGGCGCGTTCTCCATGTCGGAGCCCGAGTGCGGCTCCGACGTCTCAGCGATCAGGTCGAAGGCCGTGCGCGCCGGCGACAACTACGTGCTCGACGGGCAGAAGATGTGGCTGACCAACGGTGCGTACTCCTCGGTGGTCGCCACCCTGGTCAGGACCGACACCGGCGCCGACTCCGTGTACGGCAACATGAGCACCTTCCTGCTGGAGAAGGAGCCCGGCTTCGGCGAGACCGCGCCCGGCCTCACCATCCCCGGCAAGATCGACAAGATGGGCTACAAGGGGGTGGAGACCACCGAGATGGTGCTCGACGGCGTCACCGTCCCCGCCTCCGCCGTGCTCGGCGGCGAGGAGCAGGTCGGCCGCGGCTTCTACCAGATGATGGACGGCATCGAGGTCGGCCGGGTCAACGTCGCCGCCCGCGCCTGTGGGATCTCCATCCGCGCCTTCGAGTTGGCCGTCGCGTACGCCCAGCAGCGCAGGACATTCGGTCAGCCGCTCGCGAAGCACCAGGCGATCGCGTTCAAGCTCGCCGAGATGGGCACGAAGATCGAGGCCGCGCACGCCCTCATGGTCAACGCGGCCAGGCTCAAGGACGCCGGCCAGCGCAACGACGTCGAGGCCGGGATGGCCAAGCTGCTCGCCTCCGAATACTGCGCGGAGGTCGTCCAGGAGGCGTTCCGCATCCACGGCGGCTACGGCTACTCCAAGGAGTACGAGATCGAGCGGCTGATGCGGGAGGCCCCGTTCCTGCTCATCGGCGAGGGCACCTCGGAGATCCAGAAGACCATCATCTCCCGCGGCCTCCTCAAGCAGTACAAGTTGTGAGCCGGGCTGCCTCGTCTTCGCACCCGTCGGCCTACTCGGCGGCGGCGAAGCGCTCCACGTTGTCCACGGGGCCTACGACGAGGATGAGGTCGCCATAGCTGAGCACGGTGTCGGGGGTGGCGTGGGTGAAGCCCGGTGTGCGACCCCCGGTGGCCGCCTGCGGCTTGACCGCCACCACGGTCACGCCCCATCTGCTGCGTAGCTGCGACTCGCGCAGCGGCATTCCGACGACGTCGCGCGGGGGTTTGGTCTTGATGACGGCGAAGTCCGCGTCGACTTCGACGTAGTCGAGGATGCGCCCGGTGAGCAGGTGGGCGGTGCGTTCGCCCATGTCGTGCTCGGGCGCGATCACGTGATGGGCGCCGACACGGGTAAGGATCTTGCGATGCTGTCCGCTGACGGCCTTGGCCCAGATATCGGAAATGCCCATTTCGGCGAGCAGGGACGTGGTGAGGACGCTGGCCTGGATGTCGGTGCCGATCGCCACGACCGCGCGGTGGAAGTCCCCGACGCCCAACTGGCGCAGTGCCTCGATGTCGGTCGAGTCCGCGGTGATCACGTGCGGGATCTGCCCGACCAGGCTCTGCACCACCTTCGCGCGGTTGTCGACGCCGAGCACCTCTGTTCCCCGCTTGACCAGTTCCAGGGCCAGGGCGGTGCCGAAACGGCCCAGGCCGATCACCACCACCGGCTCGCTGCGGATGTCAGCCAACGATCGTCCTTTCCTCGGGGAGTTCGAAGCGTCGGTTCCGGTCCCGCAGCGCCAATGCCGAGGCCAGAGTCAGAGGCCCGATCCGGCCGGCGAACATCAGCAGCACGAGCAGCATGTCGGCCTGTGGAGACAGGTGAGCGGTGATGCCGGTCGACAACCCCACGGTGCCGAAGGCAGACACCACCTCGAACAGCACCACATCCAGCCGGAACGGAGTGATGGCCAGGAGGACGAAGGTGGCGACGACCACCGCGCTGGCGCTGAGCAGCACGACGGCGAGAGCCTGACGTTGGTTGCTGGCGGGGATCCGGCGGTGGCCGACGTTGACGTCGGTCTCCCCGCGCATCTCCGACCACAGGACGAAGGCCAGCAGCCCGAACGTGGTGACCTTGATGCCGCCGGCAGTGCCGGCGCTGCCTCCGCCGATGAACATCAGCACGTCGCTGGCAAACAGGCTCTCCGGACGCATCGCACCGATGTCGACGCTGTTGAACCCAGCGGTCCGGGTCATCGCCGAGGCGAAGAACCCGGCCAGTAGCTTCTGCGGCCCGCCCAGCGGACCGAACGTTGCCGGATTCGAATACTCGGCGACGGTGAAAACGACCGTGCCGACGGCCAGCAGGGCGACGGTGAGCACGACGGTGATCCTGGTCGTCACCGACCAGAAGGCCGGCCGCCGCCAGGCGCGGGTGAGCTCGAACACGACCGGAAAGCCCAACCCGCCAAGGATGACCGCAATCGCGACCGTGAGGGTGATCCAGGGGTCGGCGGCGTATCCCATCAGGCTGTCGGCCCGAGTGGAGAAGCCGGCGTTGTTGAACGCGGAGATCGAGTGGAACACGCCGTCGTACAGCGCAGACCGGATCGGCTGCCGGTATGCGGTGGCGAACCGGAGCGCAAGCAGGGCGGCGACGACGGCTTCGCTGAGCAGACTGAACACGACGATTCGGCGCACCACGCCGCGCACGTCGCTGAGGTTCAGGCTCTTGGTCTCCGCTTGGGCGAGGAAGCGGGCCCGTAGCCCGAGGCGGCGCGACAGCAGCACGGTGAACAGCGTGGCCAGCGTCATGATCCCGAGGCCGCCGGCCTGGATGAGCAGCAGGATGACCGCCTGCCCGAAAGAGGACCAGTAGCTGCCGGTGTCGACGGTGACCAGGCCCGTGACGCAGACCGCCGAGGTGGCGGTGAAAGCCGCGTCCACCAGTTCGGCCCGTTGGCCGGACCGAGTCGCCACCGGTAGCGAGAGCAGGCCCGTGCCGATCGCGATCGCAGCCGCGAATCCCGCGGTGATGACCTGTGCCGGATGCCGGAAGCGGTCGTTACGCCGCTGCCAAACCGGCCGGCGGGTCAGTAGCCACACGGTTCGTCACCACATGGACGCGAGGTGAACCGCCGATGGGCGGTGGGGTCCGCCGGCCGGAGGGAGGCCCGTGCGACGGGCCGGCAGCCGAGCCCTGGCCGGTGTGGAACGGTCAACACGCCTGCGCATCCTGCCACGTCCACCACCGAAACGGTGGGCGGGCATGGGGATCGCCCAGTTCCCGACGAACGGCTCGTGGTCCGCGTGGTCCGGATCGGGCAGCTGGCCGGCTCCCGGACCACCTGGCCGGGCTCAGGGAAGGGCATCCTCGTCGACGCCTCCGGCGTCGGAAGTGGCCCCTTGCGGGCGGTCGACGCTGGGCAGAACGGTCAGCCGAGGCGCGTCAGGTTGCCGGCGGCCCGCTCGATGATCAGGCACCGGTCCTCGACGTAGTCGAGGCCGGCCTCCTCGGCGATCCGCCGCGCCTCGGGCGAGACGATCCCGAGCTGCAGCCAGACCGCGGGAGCGCCGATCGCCACCGCCTCGCGGACCACCTCGACGGCGTCCCGGGCCGGACGGAACACGTCCACCAGGTCCACCGGGTGCGGGATGTCGGCCAGGGACGCGTACGCCCGCTCGCCGAACAGCTCGTCGACCGTCGGGTTGACCGGGATGATCCGCCAGCCGTACCGCTGCATCTGCGCCGGCACCCGGTGCGCGGGCTTGCCCGGGTCGCGGGACGCGCCCACGACGGCGATCACGGCGGAGTCGGCGAGGATCTGCTGGGCGCTGCGCACCCCGCGACTCTAGCCGGCCGACCGGCTCGGAGCCGACTGCCTCGGAGCCGACCGGCTCAGCGCCGGGTGCGCTGCTCGGCGGGTGGCGGGGCCGGCTCCACACTGGACTGCCGGTGGTCGCCAGGGGCGACCGCGCCGGGCAGCGCCAGCGGCAGGGGTGGAGCCGCCGGCGCTGCCCGCTCGGAACCGGCCTCGTCCGGGGGAGCAGAGAGGTTGTCCCAGCGCATGGACTCCATTCGAACACGCGTACGAACGAAGTGCAAGTGACGTGCCGGACACCGGCGTACGGCGGGCCGGGTGCCGGGGGAGGATGAGGGCATGGAGAGGTCGACCTTCGTCTACGACGGCGACTGCGCGTTCTGCACGAAGTGCGCGGAGTTCATCGAGCGTCGCATCCCCACCCGGGCGCGGGTGCTGCCCTGGCAGTTCGCCGACCTCGACGCGCTGGGCCTGACGGAGGCCGAGTGCGAGGAGGCGGTGCAGTGGGTCGGCGCGGACGGCTCCCGGGCCGCCGGGCCGGACGCGATCGCACGGCTGCTCGGCGACAGCGGGCCCCTCTGGCGGGTCGCCGGGGCCGGGCTGCGCTTCCCGCCCGTCCGCGTGGCGGCCTGGCCCGCGTACCGCTGGGTGGCCCGCAACCGGCACCGGCTGCCGGGCGGCACGGCCGCCTGCGCCGTGCCCTCGGCCCAGCGGGACTGATCCTCACAACGCCCGGAGCGCGGTGAGCAGCCGCTCCAGCACTTCCATCGAGGGCCGCCCGCCGTGGGACGGCAGGTCGCGCACCTCGACCAGCCCCGCCCGGCGCAGCCCGTCGAGCAGCCCGCGGACGGCACCCACCGGCAGGTCCAGGTCGGTGGCGATCTCGGCGACCGACAGCGGATGCCGGCACCGCCGGATGATCCGCGCCTGCTCGGGGGTGAGCCGGGGCAGCCGGCCCGTCCCTGGCCGGGCCAGCACCAGGGAGGCGAGGTCGAGGTGCCGGGATTCGGCCGCGCTGCCGGGCGCGCCCGGGGCCGGCGGGGCGGGCGGCACGACGGCCCTACCGGCCGGCGCGCGGGGGGCCGTCCGGGCCCGGCAGGGCGCGGTGCTCCCGGCCCGGACGGCCGGTCCCGGCCCGACCGGCCCCGGCGTCGGGTGCGCCGGCCCAGGCCCGGGTGGCACGGGCGGTGGCGTCGGGTGCGCCGGACCAGGCCCGGGTGGTACGGGCGGTGGCGTCGGGCGCGCCGGCAGGTGCCGGTCGGCCTCCGTCACGAAGCGCGCCACCTCGCATTCGATGTCGGCCGCCCGGGTCTGCCCGGAGGTGTGCAGGGCCAGGACGACGCCGGTGCGGACGCCGGTGATGTGGAGGAGCACCCCCGCCATCCGGGTGACGATCTGCCGTGCCTCGACGTCGTCGCAGAGTCGGGCTGCGGCCGCGCCGAGCGCCCACAGGCCGGCGACCATGCCGGACACCCGCTCGGCAACCGCCTCCTCGGTGCCCCGGGAAGCGCCGAGCCGGAGCCCGTCGGGCGCGAGCAGCACGGCGACGTGGGCCCCGGGCACCCGGTCGACCAGCGCGTCCAGTGCCCGCATGAGGGCGTCGCTCCCGTCCGCCGCGCCTGCGGATCCGGTGGCGGGGGCGGCCGGTCCGGCGGCACCCGGTCCAGTGGCAGCCAGCCCGGTGGCAGCCAGCCCGGTGGCACCCGATCCGGCGATGGCCGGTCCGTGGCCGGGCGGCGCGGCCGGGCAGGTCGTCGTCATGGGGTCGTCCGTTCCCGCCACGCCCCACCGGCCGCCACGGCCACCCGCTCGGCGACCAGGGTGCGCAGCAGGGCCAACAGTTCGGTGCGGTTGGCGCAGTTCAGCCGCGACCGCATCCGGGCCACGTGATGCTCCACGGTCTTCGCGGAGATGAAGAGCCGGTCGCCGATCTCGCGGTAGGTCAACCCGGCCAGCACCAGCTCGGCCACCTCGTGCTCGCGCTCGCTGAGCTCGCTGCGTGGCACGGCGTCGACCTCGGCGGCGGCCGGCAGGGCCGCCCCGCCCGCCGGGGGCCGCTGCCCGCCCTTCGCGCCGGTGGGCGCGCCTCTCCCCCCGGTGGGCGCGCCCTTCGCTCCCGCGTGCCGGCCCTGGAACACCCGGGCGCAGTCCAGCAGGGCGGTCATCGCCCGCCGGTTCGACGTGCGGATGGCGGCCTGCCCGGCGAGCCGGGCCGCATCCCAGCAGTATCCCGCGTCGTACAGGCCACGGGCGGCGGCCTCGACCCGGGCGGGGTCGATCGTGCCCCGGAGCACGTCCACCCAGCTCGCGGCGGCGGTGGCGGCGACCGCCGCGTACCGGCTGCGGTCTGCGACGGCAGTCAGGGCCGCCACGTGCTGCTCTGCCGCGCCGGGCCGGTCGGCGAGGATCGCGGCATGCAGCTCGCTCCAGTGCAGCGGCGCGCTCCACAATGCGGGGTCGCCGAGCCGGCCCAGCAGCGCCCGGGCCTGGTGCAGGTGCGGCTCGAGCCGATCGAGGTCGCCCAGCCGGGCCGCCGTGATGGCCAACTCGCCGAGGGGCAGCAGGGTGAACAGGTCGACGGGGTGCCGGACCACGGCGTCGAGCGCGTGCCCCCAACCGCGCTGCAGCGCGCCGAGGTCGCTGTTGCGTCGGGCCACCCCCAGCTCCAGCGCCGTGGCGAAGAGCAGGTCGCGGGACTCCAGCGGGCCGCCCGAGGTGGTCGCCGCCGCGGCGGCCCCGGCTGCGGCGGCCGTGCGCCCCCGCAGCATCAGGATCCACGCCCGCAGCAGCAGGTGGCGGCGCGCCAACAAGGGTCCGCCGATCCCGCTGGCGGTGGCCCGGTCGAGCACCCGCTCGGCGATGTCCAGCTCCGCGCAGTGCATCGCGGTCAGCGCGGCCAGTGCGGCGGGGCTGTCGGGCAGGAGCACGGTGCGGCCGTCCGGTTCCAGCAGGGCCGCCGCCTGCACCAGCGTGGACAGCGCGGTGGTGGGCGTACCGTCGATGCTGGCCCGGACCCCCTCGGCCATCAACCGTGCCGCGCCGGCCCCCAGTGTCGGCGGGCCGCCGCCCGACGGGTGCCCGGGCCCGGCGGCGCCGCCGACCGCTGCTGCGGTGGCGAGCGACCCGATCTCGGCGAAGGCCGACGCGGCGGGGGTGCCGGACCACCGGTAGAGCTCCACGCTGCGACCGACCTGGCCACGGTGCGCCAGGGCGGTCGCGGCGACGGCCGCCGCCTCGGCGCGGTCGTCCGGCGCGGCGCCGGTGAGCAGCCGGTCCGCCAGCCGCAGGGCGGTGTCCAGGTCGCCGGCGAGCAGCGCGGCGACGGCCTGGCGGCCGGGTGCGGACCCGCCGCCGGCGGCGGTGGCGGCGGCGAACAGCTCGGCCGCCAGCGCCGGCTGTTCCGCCAGCGCTTCTTCCGCCGCCGCCCGCAGCGCCGGCACCGGGCAGTCGCCGAGGGCGCCGACGGCCCGCAGCGAGGAGATCAGCGGCAGGACCGTGCCGCCCCGGGCCAGCCGCTGGTCGACGAGCCGGTGCCAGACCGCCGTCCGGTCGGTGGGCGGGCTGAGGGCGACGACCGCGTGGCGGACGAGCGGTGCGATCCGGTGGTCGGCGGTGAGCAGACCCGCCGCCCGGGTCGAGGTGACCAGCTCGGCCACCGCGCCGGGCGTCCGGTCGAGCAGCGCGCCGAGCAGGTCGACCGTCAGGGGTACGCCGGCGGCGAGCGCGAGCAGCAGGCACCGGGCGTCCGGCGTCAGCCGGTCCAGGTCCGGCCCGAACTCCACGAGGACCGACTGCGGCGGCTCGTCCGGCGACGCCGGCTCGCCCGGGCCCGGTGTGGCCGGCGGGGTCGAGCCCGACGTGGCGGACAGCCCGCGTACCAGCCGGTCCACGTCCCGGGGCACCCCAGCGGTCTGTGCCTGCACGTGGTCGGCCAGGTCGGCCCGGCCGACCAGCTCCGGCGCGGCGGCGGCGCAGACCGCGGCGGTCTGCGCCGGGGTGAAGGGGACGAGCAGCACGGGCTCCGCCTGCCGGCGCAGGGCGTCGACCAGCTCGACCAGCGGCGCGCACCGCGGCCAGGGGCGGTAGCCCACGACGATCCGGTGCCGGCCGGTGTCCACCAGCGCGCGGAGCGCACCGAGCCGCGCGTCGTCGAGCAGGTGCGCGTCGTCGACCAGCAGCACGCTGCCGGGCTCGGGTGGCTCGGCGGTCGCCGGCACCGTGGTCAGCACGGTCTGCCCGGCCTGCCGGCAGCGGCGCGCCACCTCGCCGAGCAGGGCGGTCTTGCCGTGGCCACCCAGGCCGGTGACGCCGAGCGCGACCGGCGCGGCCGGGTCGGCGGCGAGCCGGTCGAGCAGGGACCGACGCTCCCGGCTGAGCAGCAGCGGGCGCTCGACATTCATGATCATCGTACGCTTCCCTCGCGTCCGCGCCGTCGCAGCGACGCCAGGCGGGACGCTCTCGGCAGTTCCAGTGGGGCGATCCGGACGGGTGGCCGGGGCGGTGGCACGTCCGGAAGCCCCCCGTCGCCATGCCCGTCGCGTCCGCCTCCCGGCCCTGGGGGCACCGCCGCCGCCCCGCTCACCCGCGCGGCGGCCCGCACACCGCCGGCCTCCACCGGCTCGGCCCCGCGTTCCGGGGCCGGTGGGCGGGGCCGGGGGGCGACCACCTGGCAGGCGGCCAGCGCGGCCCCGGCCGCCGCGACCAGCTGCGGGTCCGGGGCGACCGCCACCGGGCCCGGCAGGGCCGCGCCGAGCAGCTCGGCGACCAGCGGGACCCGGGTGGCGCCGCCGGCGAGCAGGACGCCGTCGAGTCGCGCCGGCTCCAGCCCAGCACTGTGGACGGCCCGCAGCAGCAGGTCGACGGTCGCCCGTACGGCCGGTCGGATCATCTCCTCGAACTCGGCGCGGCTCACCGGCACCCGCGCCGGCCCGGTCGGGAGATCCAGCAGCACGTCGGTCTGCGGGGCGACGGACAGCTCGTGCGCGGCCCGTTCGCACGCCGGCGGCAGTGCCCGCGCTGCGGCGTCCGCCTGCTGCCCGTCGAGGGCGGACAGTTCCCGCGCCAGCACGGCCCGGACGTGGTCGGTCAGCTCCGCGACGAACTCGGCCCCGCCGCAGCCGAGCAGGCCCTGCGGCAGGCCGAGGGTCGCGTACGTGCCGTCCGCGTTCCGGCGGACCAGCGCGCCCTCGAAGGTGTCCCCGCCGAGGGCGTACACGGCCGCGAGGTCGCCGGTGAAGCCCTGCGCGGCGTGCCCCTCGGCGACCGTCACCGGGCAGGGCAGCAGCGTCACCCCCGGCACCTCGAACTCCCACAGCGCCCGCCGCAGCAGCTCCCGCCGGTGCGGGCCCCAGCCCGCCGGATGGCTGACCACGACGGCCTCGGCCGGGCCGCCCTCCGCCGCCCGGACCTGCTCCACCACCCAGCCGGCCAGCACCGCCGTCAGGGTCTGCGGCGGGTACGCCTCACCGCCGAGCACCACGGGGACGTCGTCGCCCACGCGGCGGACGAAGCCGCGTACGGTCCGGCCGCCACCGTCGCCGGTGGACCCGCCGACCGTGAGGCCACCGTGGGCGGACAGGCGCAGCGCGGAGGCGACGGTGGCCGACCCGGCGCCCAGCGCGAGGGCCTCGGGCTGCGCCCAGTCGCCGCCCCACCGCCGGGCGACGCTGGCGGCGGTGGTGGTGTTTCCGATGTCTATTCCCAGGACGTACGGCATCGTCTCTTCCTCACCAGGAGTTGGCCGGGCGGCGGCGGTGTCGGGACCGTGCGGTGACCCGGCCCGGCATACCCCGTGGGTTCATACGTTCGTACCAGAGAACGAAGCTGAACCGGGTCCCTAACTTCGGGCTGCCGGATTCCCCCCATCCCCCTAACGGACGGCGGGGGCGGGGCCCCGATCGGGCGGGGGCGGTTTCGGGCCGATCCCCGATGCCCGTCGTCGGCTCCGTCCGTAGCGTCACCGGTCACGGTCGACGTCCGTCGACGCCGGTCACTGTCGACGTCCCGTCGACGCCGGCGACACGTCCGAGGAGAAGCGGCACATGGAACCGAACCAGACCCTGCACGACTTCGTGCTCAACCTGCTGACCGACCCCGATGCCCGGTCGGCCTTCGACCTGGACCCGGAGGGCGCGTTGCAGGCGGCCGGGCTGCACGACATCACCGCCGCCGACGTCCAGGACGTGGTGCCGCTGGTGGTCGACTACGCGCCGGTGCAGGGCCTCACGTCGCTGGCGCCGGTGGCGCAGTTCGGCCTCGACCCGCTGCCGGCCGACGCCACCGACGCGGTGGGCCAGTTGCAGCAGGTGGCCCAGCAGCTCGGCGTCACCGGTTCCTCCGCCGGGGTGGACGTCAAGGCCGGGGTGCTGGGCACCATCGCCGTGGACCCGGCCACGGTCTCGGCCGGGGTAACGGTGCTGCCGGGGGTCGGGCTGGGCGTCGGGCGGAGCGGCCTGGACACCGACCTGACCGGGGTGGGCGACGTGGCCCACACCCTCGACGACGGGGTGGTGCCGGGCGTCGACGCAGGCGTGGATCCGGTGGTCGGGGGCGTCACCGACCAGGTCGGCGGCCTGCTGGGTACGCCGGCCCCGGGCGCCCTCGACGACGCCGGCCTGCTCGACGGGGACCTCGACGGCGTCCTGCCCGGCGTCCACGGTCAGGTCGGCGGCCTCATCGACTCGATCGGCGTCGACGGCGCACTGGGCGGACTGGGCGGGCTGGGCCTGCCGGGCGGGGCGGGCGGAGTGGTACCGCCGGTCGACGTGCCCGGCACCGTGTCGGGGCTGACCGACCACGTGGACGGCACGCTCTCCGGGACGCTGGGTGGTGCGACGGGAGCGGTCGGTGACATCACCGGTGGTGTGACCGGCGGCATCGGCGGCCACGCCGGCGCGCCCGCCGGTGGCGACTCCGGCCTGCTCGGGCTGGGTGACGGGCTGTTCTGAACGGCCTCGGTGGCGGGCGGGGCCGGGGCTCGGGGGGTGCTCCGGCCCGCCCCATCGTTCACATCCTCTTGATAATTTTTCCGCAATCAGCACACTTGGTCCCGTGATGGCGGGAATCTGGCTGGACGTGCTCGACGAGATCGCCCGCACCTGCACCGCCCACGGGCGGGCCGACCTGCTCCGCACGGTCCACCACAAACGGGTCCAGCTGCTCGACCCGGCGCTGCGCGTGCTGGTCGTCGGCGAGCCGGGCCAGGGCAAGAGCCAACTGGTCAACGCCGTCGTCACCGCGCAGGTCTGCCCGGTCGGCGACGGCCGCACCACCGTCCTGCCGACGGTGGTGCGGCACGCCGAGACGGCCTGCGCCGCCGTGGTCCGGCACCCGGTTCAGCGGGAGCGGCCCACCGGGCCGGACGGCACCGTCGCGCCCGCCTCCGCCGGGTCCTCCGTCGCGCCCCTCGCGGCGGCCCCGGCCGTGTCCCCGGCCGCCGAGCGGACGCCGCTGCCGCTGGACCGGCTCGCCGCCGGGGTCGCCGGGACCTTCCCGCCCGGCGGCGGCCCGGCCCACGTCGAGGTGGGCGTGCCCCGGGCGCTGCTCGCCGACGGTCTGGTGCTCGTGGACACCCCGGCAGGCGACGGCACGACCCCCGCCACCGGCACGCCGGAGGCCGCGTTGCACCGGGCCGACCTCGTCCTGCTGGTCTCCGACTCCACCCGGGAGCTCTCCGTCGCCGAGCTGAACATGCTGCTGCACCTCACCCGGTCACACCCGAACGTGGCGGTGGTGCAGACCAAGACGGACCTCGTGCCCGACTGGCGGGCGGTCGCCGAGCGCAACCGGCGGCACCTGCACGAGGCCGGCGTGCCGGCCGCGCTGATCCCGGTCTCGGCGGCGCTGCGGCTGCGGGCGGCGGTCGCCGACGACCACCCGCTCAACGCCGAGTCGGGCTTCCCCGTGCTGATCGCCCGGCTCCGCCGGGACCTGGCCGGCAAGGGCGACGCGCTGGCCCGTACGTCGGTCACCATGCTGGCCCGCACCGTCATCGAGCAGCTCGCCGCCCCGCTGCGCGCCGAGCTGGACAGCCAACAGGTCGAGGAGCAGGCCGGGCCGATCTCCCGGCTGCACGCCGCCCAGCGCGAGGTGGACGAGCTGCGGCGCTGCTCCACCCGCTGGCAGAACACGCTGTCGGACGAGATGACCGACCTGCTCTCCGACATCGAGTACGACCTGCGGGAGCGGACCCGGCAGATCCTGCGCGAGGTCGACACGGCGTTCGACACGGCCGACCCGCTGACCGGCTGGGACGTCTTCGAGTCGTGGCTGGCGCGCAGCCTCGCGGCGGCGGCGCGGGAGAACCACGAGTGGCTGGTCCGCCGCTGCGACTGGACCGCCCGCCGGGTGGCCGCCCACTTCGGACGGTACGGCCACGACGCGCTGCCCCCGTGGTCGATGTCGGTGCCGGAGGACCTCGCCGAGCGGCTGCCGCACTTCGAGCGGCCGGCGATCGACCGGTTCACCGTCACCCAGAAGGTGCTCAGCGGCATGAAGGGCTCGTACGGTGGGATGCTGATGTGCGGGCTCGCGCTGACCCTGGCCGGAATGCCGATGATCAATCCGGTGTCGGTCGGGTTCGGCGCGCTGCTCGGGGGCAAGGCCATCCGCGACGAGAGCCGGCAGCACCTGCGGCACCGCCAGTCGGCGGCGAAGACGGCGGTCCAGCGGCACGTCGACGAGTTCTTCCTCCGCGTGACGAAGGACTGCCGGGACACCGCCCGCCAGGTGCAGCGGCTGCTGCGTAACCACTTCACCGCGCTGACCGAGGAGCTCCAGGAGAGCATCGTCGAGTCGCTGCGCAGCGCGAAGCAGGCCGCCGACACCGACGCCGCGGCCCGTGACCGCCGGCAGCGGGAGATCCGGGCGAGGATGGCCCGGCTGGCCCGGCTGCACGAGCAGGCCCAGGGGCTGACGGCGGGTCGCGGCACCGGCCCGGTGCTGCTGGAGCACCCCGCATGACGTCCGGGCGGGGGCTGGAGGACGCGGTGTGGGCCCTGCTGCACGAGGCCCTGCACCACTACCGGGACCATCCCTGGGCCGTCGACCGGCTGCGGCACGAGCTGGCCAGGCTGGAGGAGCCGCTGCGGGTCGCCGTCGCCGGCGGGTGGCGGTCCGGCAAGTCGACGCTGCTGAACGCGATCATGGGGGAGCAGGTCGCGCCGGTCGCCGGGGTCGACGGCGAGGAGACCTTCACCTGGTACGAGGACGGGCCCGCCCCGGGCGCCACCGCCTGGTCGACCGACGGCGTGCCGCAGGAGCTGGCGGTCACCCGGTCGGCGACCGGCCTGCGGGTGGACGGGGTCGGGTGGCGGCCCGGCGAGCTGCGGGACGTCGTCGTGCGGTGGCCGACCCGGGCCCTGCGGCAGCTCACCCTCATCGACACGCCCGCCGTCACCGACCCGGACGAGCGGGGGCGCACCCCGGTGGTCGAGCGGGCCCTGCGGGACGCGGACGCCCTGCTCTACCTGACCCGCGACGGCCGCGACAGCGACCTGCGGGCGCTGGAGTCCGAGCGGGACGGGATCGTCGGCCAGGCTGCGGCGGTGCACGTGCTCCTGGTGCGCTCGCGGGCCGACGAGACCGGTGGCGGGCGGATCGACGCGCTGCTCACGGCCCGGCAGCTCGTCCGGCGGCAGCAGCGCGACCCCCAGGTGGCCGCGCGCTGCGTGCACGCGCTCGCGTGCAGCGGCACCGTCGGCCTGGCCGGCCGGACGCTGGGCGAGGCGGACTTCGCGGCGCTGGCGGCGCTGGCCCGGGTGCCCCGCCCGGAGCTGGAGGCGCACCTCCTCTCCGCCGACCGGTTCGTCGCGGCCGGGCTGCCCGTACGCCTCGCCGCCGACGCGCGGGCCGCGTTGCTGGAGCGGCTGGGGCTGTTCGGCGTCCGGTTGGCCACCACACTGGTCCGCACCGGCTGCGACAGCCGGGTGAAGCTCTCCACCGAGCTGATCCGGCGCAGCGGCCTCACCGAGCTGCGGGAGTCGGTCAACCGCCTCTTCGTGGACCGGCAGGGCACCCTGAAGGCCCGGTCGGCGCTGATGGCCGTGGAGGAGCTGCTGCGCGCGGAGCCCGGCCCCGGCACCGGCGAGCTGCTCGGCGCCGTCGAGCGGATCGTGGCCGGCGCGCACGGGTTCGCGGAGCTGCGCCTGCTCGCGGCGCTGCGCGCGGGGCGGGTCGGGTTCGACGCCGACTGGGCCGCCGAGGCGCAGCGGCTGGTCGGCGGCGAGGGCGTCGAACCGGCCGCCCGGCTCGGGGCGGAGCACGACGCGACCGTGCGGCAGCTGTGGGAGCTGGCCGTGGACGCGCAGCGGCGGTGGCGGGAACGCGCGGAGGACCCGACCCTACGGCTGGTGCAGCGGCGCGGGGCGGAGGTCGTCGCCCGCAGCTGCGAGGGGCTGATCGTCGAGCTGGCCGGGCCGCCCCGGCGGCCCACCCCCGCGTAGCCGCCCCGCCGGGCCGCCCTGGCCGGCCCGCCGCAGCCAGGCGACCGGGCGTACCCGCTCCAGCGGCAGGAAGCTGGCCATGGCCACCAGGTGCGGGGCGAACGAGATGGTGATCGTCGCCATGGTGACCAGGTGGAACGAGTAGAAGAAGCCGACCGTGGCCAGCCGCCAGCGTGGCGGCAGCACGAAGACCACCGGGCTGAGCAGCTCGAAGGCGAGGATGCCGAACTGCGCCACGAGCAGCAGGTAGGGCACGCCGGCGATCAGGTCGGCCAGGTCGGTGCCGCGCCGGATGATCGCCTTGGCGAGCACCGAGCCGGTGGCCCAGTCGAGACCCCCGAACCGGAACTTCGCGAAGGCGGCCAGGAAGTAGGTGCAGATCACCGCGATCTGGGTGACCCGCAGCGCCCAGCCGCCGGCCTCGGTGCGGGTCGGGTCGCCATGCCGGGCCCGGCCGGCGGTCGGCAGCGCGGCGAGCGCGACGAGCAGGCCGAACCGGTCGTGGTCGACCTTGCCGTAGCTCATCGCGATGATCATCCACTCCAGGTAGAGCGCGAAGACCGACCAGCCGAGCAGGCGGTGGGCCCGGCCGGTCGCGGCGAGCAGGGCGAGGGCCAGCAGCACCCAGAAGATCGCGCCGACCAGCGCCGGGGTGGGGGTCGGCAGCGGGAGCACCCGCCCGACGAGCAGCGGCTGGTAGAGGTCGCCGGGCACGCTCGCGCGGGCGCGTACCCAGGGGGTGAAGAACACCAGGTCGGCGGCGACGAACAGGTAGACCAGGGTGCGGAAGGCGGCCACCCGGCCCCGGGGGACCGCCTCGGTGAGCCAGTGCGTCACCCGTCCGCCCGCCAGCTGACCACGGTCTCGTCCGTCCAGCGCCCGGTCGGCCGGGCGTCGGCGATGCCGTACCAGCGGATCACGATGCGCACCTCGACCAGCGCGGCGGCGTCGGGATGGCGTTCGGCGTACGCGTCGGCGACCCGACGCAGCCGGGCGGGGTCCTCGACGTACCGGCTCTGCTGGCCCTCGATCTCGGCCCGGCGGATGCCGGTGGCGTCCTGCCCCAGGTCGACCACGGCCCCGGTGCGGTCGACGCCCTCGATCCGGGTGTCGGGGGCGGGGGCGTCCGGCGGGTCGGAGGTGGAGTACATCCGGAACGGCCCGAACGGGAAGTCGTCGTCGATGCCCCAGGCGGTGCCGGCCAGCAGCACGGCGAGGCCGAGCGTGGTGGCGGCCAGTCGGGCCCCCCGGCCCCGGCGGGTCAGCGTTTCCATCGGTTTCCGACGGTACGGGATGGAAGGGCCCCTTCGGGTCCCTCCGTCGGACGGCGTGCCCCGGCCGTACCGGTGACGTAGGGCGGTGCCGCCGCGGCGGCCGGGCCCCGGTGTGGGGGCCCGGCCGGCCGGCTGGCGTGGGCTCGGTAGCGCCCGGCGCGCTCAGTGCTTGTGCTCGGCCAGCTTCTTGCGGACGTCGTCCATGTCGAGGCCCTGGACCTGCTCGATGAGGTTCTCCAGGGCCGACTCGGGCAGCGCCCCCGGCTGGGCGAAGACGATCACGCCGTCCCGGATCGCCATGATCGTCGGGATCGAGCGGATGTCGAACTTCGCGCCGAGCTCCTGCTGGGCCTCGGTGTCGACCTTGCCGAAGACGATCTCCGGGTGCTTGCCGGAGGAGCGCTCGTAGACCGGGGCGAACCGCTTGCACGGGCCGCACCACTCGGCCCAGAAGTCGACGAGGACGATGCCGTCGCCGGCCGTCACCTCGTCGAAGTTCGCCGTGGTCAGCTCAACGGTTGCCATGTGGACTCTCCGATCACCGCGGAATCACGTACGCCTCCTGGAACCAGGACGGAGCCCGTCGAATTCCCGGGCGTCCGCCTCCGAAACTCGGCGAGGGTCGGGGACGGGGTGCCATCGTATCGATTCATATCTGTTGCTGGCGTCCTTGCCGGGTGCACATGCATGACGCATTTGCGTGACCGGACGTGATGGGAGCGTTTCCACAGGTGGGCGCCCAGATTGCTGATCAACTTCGATGATCTGATGCCTGACTAGCGCCGATTCGACCTGCGGAGATCGCTCCCACACTTCATGATCGTCACTCTTCGTATTGTTACGAAAGGATAAATGTGACGTCGGTCTCTGTTGGTCGGGCCTCGGCGTGGGGCAGAATCTTCCCCATCAGAGCGTGGGCGGCGGGTGCCGGGGAGGGCCCCGCCGCTCATTGCGTCTCCCCCCGGGTGCGCCGCCGGTGTGACATTTCCTCGGCCGCCCGCGCCCCCGGCGTCGCCTTAACCCTCGATAAGGCATGCTGGCCCGAACTCCGTCGCCCCCCCGTGAAGGGACACCGATGCAGTTCGGCCGCTACTACGAGGAGTTCGAGGTCGGCGCGGTCTACCGGCACTGGCCGGGCAAGACCGTCACCGAGTACGACGACCACCTCTTCTGCCTGCTCACCATGAACCACCACCCCCTGCACCTCGACGCGCACTACGCCGAGTCGGCGAGCCAGTTCGGCCGCAACGTGGTGGTCGGCAACTACGTCTACTCCCTGCTGCTCGGCCTCTCCGTGCCCGACGTCAGCGGCAAGGCCATCGCGAACCTGGAGGTCGAGTCCCTGCGGCACGTCGCCCCGACCTTCCACGGCGACACCATCTACGGCGAGACCACCGTCCTGGACAAGCGCGAGTCCGAGTCGAAGCCCGACCGGGGCGTCGTGTCGGTGGAGACCCGCGGCTACAAGCAGGACGGCACCATGGTCTGCGTCTTCCGCCGCCGGGTCATGGTCCCCAAGCGGGCGTACGCGGCCACGACCGTGCCCGAGGGCGTCGACCCGGAGCGGCCCAGCTTCCCCGAGCCGCGCTGACCCCTCCCGCACGCCGCCGGCCCCCGGCCCCTTGCCGCGCGGTTGCCGGGAAGGGGCCCGACCGCGTCGTACGGGGTCATATGCTGACGCCGGAGGTCCCCATGAGCCACTCCGTCGCCGGAGAGCCGCCCTCTGCCGGCCGCCGCGCCGCACCGCTGACCACCGCCGCCTACTCCGCCGCCGAGTGGGGCCTGCTGACCGGCCTTCCCGGCCGGGTGCTCGTGGCCGCCGCCGCGCCCGCCCCCGGCGACCCGTCCCGGGGCGTCGCCGCCGGGCTGGCCGGCCTCGACGCCGTGGCCGCCGGGCGAGCCTCCGACAGCGACCTGGTCCGCGCCGTGGTCGCCGCCATCTACGCCCGGGACGACGCGACCGGCTACGCCCGGGACGACGCGACCGGCTACGCCCGGGACGACGCGACCGGCTATGCCCGGGACGGCGGGGTCAGCTACGCCCGGGACGGCGGGTCGGCCGACGCGGCCGACCGGTGCACCGGCCCGGTCGACCTGCTGACCGCCTGCCGGGCCACGGTCCGGGTGCTGCACCGGCGGGCCGATCCCGCCGACTCGGCCGCGTACCGGCAGTGGGTGCAGTCGGTGGCGGCCCGGGTCCGCCGGGCCACCGCCGGGGCCCCGGCGGGCGCGGCTGCCACGCCGGACGACCGGAGCTTCCTGGACCGGCTCGGCGGTGCCCTCGACCTGTGTTGACCTGGCCCGACCCGGCGGCTGCCTCCGCGCCGCACCCGGCGGTTCGGGGCGGCCGTATCCTCTGCAGACTGTGACCGGTGATCAGCTCGACGTCGGCGTGGGACCGTGGGCCGGCGACGCCCCGGACGACCCGCGGTACGACCCGGAGCTGCTCGCCGAGGGCGACCGGCGCAACGTCGTGGACCGGTACCGGTACTGGCGGCGGGAGGCCGTGGTGGCCGACCTCGACCGGCGCCGGCACGACTTCCACGTGGCGATCGAGAACTGGCAGCACGACCTCAACATCGGCACCGTGGTCCGCAACGCCAACGCCTTCCTCGCCGCCGAGGTGCACATTGTCGGGCGGCGACGGTGGAACCGGCGGGGCGCCATGGTGACCGACCGGTACCAGCACGTCCGGCACCACGAGACGATCGAGGATTTCGCCGCCTGGGCGGCAGGCCGGGACCTGCCGGTGGTGGGCATCGACAACCTGCCCGGCTCCCGGCCGCTGGAGACGACGAGCCTGCCGCGCCGCTGCGCGCTGATCTTCGGCCAGGAGGGTCCGGGACTGTCCGACGCCGCCCGGGCGGCCTGCGACCAGCTCTACTCGATCGCCCAGTACGGCTCCACCCGGTCGATCAACGCCGGGGTGGCCAGCGGCATCGCCATGCACGCCTGGATCCGCGCCCACGCCGGCCCGCCGCCGTCCTGACCCGCCGCCGTCCTGGCCCGCCCGCCCCGCCAGCGGGCCTGCCCCGCCCGTCTGCCCCGCCCGTCTGCCCCGCCCGGTCGGATCGTGCCGCCATGTCGGCGACATAGCGGTGTCCCGGGCGCCGGATCGCCCGATGTCGGCGACATGGCGGGCCGGTCGGCGGGGTGGCGGGGCCGGTCGGCGGGGTGGCGGGGTCGCCGGCGCACGGCGTGGCGGGGCCGGCCGCCTCCCGAACCAGGTCAGGCGGGCGTGGCGGGGTGCCGGCGCACCGCGACGCGCCGGGGAAATGGCCGCTCCACTTGACTGTGGGTCGAGCCGGGGCGACGGTGGAAACGTGAGTGTCGCGGTGAGTTGCCCCAGGTGTGGTGGATCCGTCCGGGAGCCGGGCCTGATGCACACGGAGTGGCGCTGCCCGCGCTGCAGTCCGGTGCCGCCGCTGCACGTGCCCGAGCACATCGGCGCGGAGATCGTGGCCAGCGTGGTGGGCCGGGTCGCCGCCGCCGGGTCCGCCCAGGGCCCCGCCACGCCGGTCTGGTGTCCGTGGCCGCTGCCGCCCGGCTGGACCCTCACCGGCGTGGCGTACGCCGGGGACGAGCGCAGCGGCGTGCGCGCCACCGCCGTGGCCTTCGCCGGGCCCGAGCCGCTCGGTGGCGGCCCGGCCGACCTGGTGTTCGTGGCCGAGGAGCCGGGCGTCGGGCTGGGCACCCGGTTCGCCGGCATGGCCGGTCCCGACCCGGGCCCGCAACTCGCCGAGGCGCTGGATGATCCGGGCCCCGGGCATCCGGGGCATGTCGGGCAGGCCAGGATCCGTGTCGCCGGCCACCCGACTCCACTATGGCTCGTGAATTCTCCGACGGATCGAAGCGCGTACGCCGGCGAGGCTCGGGGATTGTGGCTTCATGCGATAGCCTGGCCAGCGAGCGCGGGACATCTGCTCGCCGAGGACGTGGAGCTGCACGACCTCACAGAGTGGACGCCGTCCGAGCTCGTGTACGGCGCTCCGTCTCCATACCTGCACGGGAAGGCCTGACGAGCCGACTGGCTTGGAAAGTCTCCCGTTCTGTCGGAGAACGGACGCAGAGATTCACTGTACGACACCTTACTGATACTCTGGGTGCCGCTGCGGTAAACGGACCCGGCGCCGCGCGAGAGGATGGCCCGCCATGGTCAAGAAGGTCCTCACCTGGGCCGGTATCGCATTCTTGATCTTCTTTGTTGCGTACCGGCCGAACTCCGCCGCAGACGTCTTCAAGTCGATCGGCGGCGGCATCATGGACATCGCCCAGGGGTTCGGCGACTTCTTCACCAGCCTCATCGCCTAACCGCCGATGGGCAGCCCCTCCGGTCCGCCGTTCGACCCCGACGACCCCGACCGGGAGCGCCGGGACCGAGACACGGAGCCGATCCCCCGGGTCCGGCCCGACGACGTGCCGGGCCCCGGCCAGGGGCCGGGATTCTCCGACGGCCCGCCCTTCTCCGACGACGCCGGCTACGGCGACGGCCCCTTCGCGGGCCAGGCGCGTTCCGGGCGGGCCTGGGTCCGTGACCCGGAGGCCGACTACCAGCCGCCGCAGATCTCCGAAGAGGAGCTCGCCGGGCTGCGGGTCGACGCCTCCGGGATGCCGCTCGGCCCCCGACGGGTTCTGCCGCTGGAGGACGAGCCCAGCTCACTGGTGGCGCGCTACCTCTTCCCCACCGAGCGCTACCGGGGAGAGTGGAAGCGGCACTGGATCCACCTGACCACGCCGATCCTGGTGGGCATCGGGGCGACCTTCGTCCTCGGCTACCTCTCCGGCTTCCTCGCCGGGCGGGACGTGGGCGCGCTGACCACCATCGCGGTGCTGCTCTGGTTCGCCGTGATGGGCTGGGTGGCCTGGAAGGTCGCCGACTGGTGGTACGACCGGTTCATCCTGACCAACAAGCGGGTCATGGTGGTCAACGGCATCATCACCCGCAAGGTGGCGATGATGCCGCTCGCCCGGGTCACCGACATGAAATACGAGCAGAGCCCCACCGGTCGCGCCCTCAACTACGGCACGTTCGTGCTGGAGTCCGCCGGCCAGGACCAGGCGCTCCGTGAGATCAAGAACCTGCCCAACCCGAACGAGCTCTACCTGCGCGTCGTCGAGGAGATGTACGAGCCGCAGGCGGTCGAGGCCCGGCTGGGCAAGGAGGCGGACGAGGCCAAGGCCGACGACGGGGCGTGACGCTTTCCGTCCGAACATCGGAGAAACGCCGCACCTTCCGCCGTCGCCCCGTCCTGCCCCGGCATGACAACCTGCCTTGCAGGCACGGGGGTGCGGGAGGTGAGTGGTGGCCGCAAGAGACCCGCTGGAGGAGGAGTTCCGCGAGTTCGTCGCGGCCCGCTCCGGTGCGCTGCTGCGCACCGCGTACCTCCTCACCGGAGACTGGGCCACGGCCGAGGACCTGCTCCAGACGGCGCTGACCAAGACGTACCTGGCCTGCAAGCGGCTCGGCGGCATCGAGGCGATCGAGCCGTACGCCCGCCGCGTCATGGTCAACACGTCGACGAGCTGGTGGCGGCGACGCTGGCACGGTGAGCGGCCGACCGAGGTGTTGCCCGAACGGGCCGGGGTCGACGAGATCGAGCAGCAGCTCGACCGGGACGTGCTGTGGCGGCAGCTCAGGGCGCTGCCCAGCCGGCAGCGGGCGGTGCTGGTGCTGCGCTTCTACGAGGACATGTCGGAGGCGCAGACCGCCGCGCTGCTGGAGATATCCCCGGGCACGGTGAAGAGCCAGACCTCCCGGGCGCTGGCCACCCTGCGCCGACGGCTGGGCGCACAGGCGGCCCTCGACCTGACCGACGCTGCGGCGGAGCCGAGGCCCGACGGGCGGGCGGGCAACCGGTCCGACATCCGGGCCCGGCCGCGGCCCGCCGACGCCGCCCGCACCCGGCCCGACCGGCAGGCCGCCCCGGCCGCGCCCCGTCCGGCCCCGGCCGCGCCCCGTCCGGCCCCGGCCGGTGGCGCCCCGCGCGCGGTGCCGGCCGAGGCCATCGGCGCGGAGCGGAGGTGAGTGGGGTGGCCGGTCCCGGTGACAACCGGACGCCCGTTCCCGCGCGTCCAACAGTCGTGACGGCGGACGAGCTGGAGCGCGCGGTCCGGGAGACCCTCTTCCGGCAGGCCGCCGCGCCGCTTCCGTGCACCGTTGACCCGGCCGGCCTGGCCATCCGGCGGGCCACCCGGACCCGCCGTCGCCGGGTCCTCACCGGCACCGCCCTGGCCGGGGTGGCCACGGTGCTGGTCAGCGCCGGCGTGGTGCAGCTCAGCCCGCAGGCGGGCCAGCCCACCACGCCGACCGTGGTGCTCGGCGACCCGCGCGACGCCGCCTGGCCGGCCCCGGAACCGGTGCCGAGCCCGTCGGGCGGATCGCCCCGACCGGCCCTCGGGCCGGCCGGCGGCGCGGTGGACCTGGTCGTCGACGGCACCCTGTACACCACCGGGAACACGAACATCCCTCTCGGGGTGGCCGACGCCGACCGGGCGCAGCGCGTACCGGACAGGGGTGGTTGGCTGGTGGTGGGCGCGCCCACCGTCGCCGGCCGGGCCCTGCTGTCCGTGCACCGCGACGGCAGCACGCGGGTGCTGCTCGCCGGCGCGGAGGCGATCGCCGTCGCCCCCGACGGCGGCCAGGTGGCCTGGCGCGACGGCGACCGGCTCTCCCTCGCCGGGATCGTCGGCGACAAGCTCGTCGCGGTCGCCGGCACGGCGGCACCCGGCGCGGCCGTCCCGGTCGGCTTCGCCGGCAACTCCGTCCTGGTGCGCCGCGATCCGGCCCGATCCGGGTACGCGCTCTGGCACCCGGCCACGGGCGGGCTCCCCACCGACGGCTGGCGCGACGTGCTCGCCGTACACGGGGCGCTGCCGGACGGCCGGCTCGTCGGCCTGGTCACCGCCGGCACGCCCCGACGCCCCTGCCTGGCGTTGCTCGACCCCGCCCGGGCTCTGGCGACGATCCGTACGGCCTGCGGGCCGGCCCTCAGCTCCGACGGGCTCGGCGGGGTCTCCGCCGACGGCCGCTGGCTGCTGCTGAACGGCCGCACCGGCTCGTCCGGCGCCATCGGGGCGCTCCTGGTCGACCTCGCCACCCTCGACGGCACGCCGGTCGCCAGCCCAGCCGGCCCGACGCTGGCCGGCGCGGTGTCCTGGACGCCGGCGGGCACCGCCTGGTATGTGGACGCCCGGGGCGGGCTGGTGCCGGTGCGGCCCGACCGCGTGGTCGCCGGCGAGCAGGCCGCCGCCAGCCCGGTTGCCGGCATCGAGCCGGCCGCCCGGCCGGTCGTCGTCACCGGCCCGGCCCCCTGACCGGCCGACGTCACCGATAGCGTCGGGCGATGACCCCGCCCCCGGTGCCGGCCGCCGCCCGGATCGACCTGCACGCCCACTCGACGGCCAGCGACGGCACCCTCACGCCGGCCGAGCTGGTCCGGGCCGCCGCCGACGCCGGCCTGGACGCGCTGGCGATCACCGACCACGACACCACCGCCGGGTGGGCGCCCGCCGTGGCCGCGCTGCCCCCCGGGCTCACCCTGGTCCGGGGCGCGGAGCTCTCGTGCCGTTGGCACGGCGCGGACCCGCCGGTGGCGCTGCACCTGCTCGCGTACCTCTTCGACCCGGCGGAGCCGGAGCTGGGCGCGGAACTGGCGCGGGTGCGGGCCGCCCGCGAGGTGCGCGGGGAACGGATCGTCGCGCTGCTGCGCGCCGACGGCGTCGAGCTGAGCTGGTCGCAGATTTTGGCCGGGGCGGGCGGGGGGACGGTGGGCCGCCCGCACATCGCCCAGGCGCTGATCCGCGCCGGGCTTGTGGCCACCACCACCGAGGCGTTCGGGCCCCAGTGGCTGGGCGAACGGTACCGGCTGCCGAAGGACGACATCGACGTGTTCCGGGCGGTCCGGCTGGTGCGGGGCGCCGGCGGCGTCCCCGTCTTCGCCCACCCGAAGGCGAGCCGGCGGGGCCGGATCGTGCCCGACGAGCTGATCGTCGAGCTGGCGGCAGCCGGGCTCGCCGGCCTGGAGGCCGACCACGAGGACCACACCCCGGCCGAGCGGGCGCACGTCCGAGCGCTCGCCGCCGAGCTGGGTCTGTTCGTCACCGGCTCGTCGGACTTCCACGGCACGCACAAGACCGTCCGGCTGGGCGCGTTCACCACCTCGCCCGAGGCGTACGGGCGGATCGTGGCCGAGGCCACCGGCGTGACCCCCGTCGCTTCGGCCTGATCCGCCTCCACCTGCGCGGCTACCCTCTCCGGGTGGATCTGAAGCTCTTCGGTGAGGTCTTCGTGACCCTGCTGGTCATCGTCGACCCGCCGGGCATGATGCCGATCTTCCTCGCGCTCACCGGCCCCCTGCCCGCCCGGGACCGCAACCAGGCCGCCTGGCAGGCGGTTGCCCTGGCGCTCGGGGTGATCGTGGTCTTCGCCGTGGCCGGGCAGACCCTGCTCGCGTACCTGCACGTCGACCTGCCGGCGCTCCAGGCGGCCGGCGGGCTGCTGCTGATCCTCGTCGCCCTGGAGCTGCTGACCGGCAAGGCCGACGACCCCACCCAGCAGGCCACCTCCAACATCGCCCTGGTGCCGCTGGGCACCCCGCTGCTGGCCGGGCCGGGCGCGATCGTGGCGACCATGCTCTTCGTCCAGCAGGCCGACCGGGCGCTCGACTACGGCGCCATCGCCGCGGCCATCGTGGCGGTGATGCTCACCGTCTGGGTGGTGCTGCGCTTCTCCGGCGGGATCGTCAAGATCCTGCGCCCGGGCGGGATCGAGGTGCTCACCCGGATCGCCGGCCTGCTGCTCGCCGCGATCGCGGTGCAGCTCATCGCCGACGCCATCGCGGCCTTCGTCACCCAATACACGACCACGACCTGAGCCCCGTGCGCGGGCGCGCCTGATCCGGCGGCGCGACCCGCCGACCGGGTCGGCCCGGCTGTCGTACCGGGGTGGCAGGATCGCGGGGTGCGACCAGCCTCCTCATCCGGCCGGCCCGCCGGTCGACCCGCCGCCGGGGCGGGCCGGGCCCCGCGCCCCCGCGCCGGCCAGCCCGCCCAGTCCCGCCAGGCCGCCCAGCCCGAGCAGCTCGGCTTCGACGGCATGCCGGAGCGGCTGTTCGTCTGCACCCCCAGCAAGCTCGGCGCGTACGCCGACTGCCCCCGCCGCTACCGCTACTCGTACGTGGACCGGCCCGCGCCGCCGAAGGGCCCGCCGTGGGCCCACAACTCGCTCGGTGCGAGTGTGCACAACGCCCTGAAGAACTGGTATGCCCTGCCCGTCGCCCGTCGCCGCGCCGAGGCGCTGGCCGGGCTGCTGCGGGGCACCTGGGTGCGCGACGGGTTCCGCGACGACGAGCAGGAGCGCGACGCGTACCGGCGGGCGCTGGCCTGGCTGGAGTCCTACGTCGAGACGCTGGATCCGCAGGCCGACCCGGTCGGCGTCGAGCGGGTGGTGGCGGTCAGGACGGCGGTGCTGGCGTTCAACGGGCGCACCGACCGCATCGACTCCCGCCAAGGCGAGAGCGGGCCGGAGCTGGTCATCGTCGACTACAAGACCGGCCGCATGGGGCTGGACGCCGACGACGCGCGCGGCTCGCAGGCGCTGGCCCTCTACGCGTACGCCGCCGAGCGGGTGTTCCGCCGGCCGTGCCGCCGGGTCGAGCTGCACCACCTGCCCAGCGGCACGGTCGCGGCCCACGAGCACACCGCCGAGTCGCTGGCCCGGCAGGTCACCCGCGCCGAGGAGACGGCGCGGGACATCATGGCCGCCGAGCGGGCCGTCGCCGACGGGTCGGACCCGGACGACGCCTTCCCGGCCGAGCCCGGGCCGCGCTGCGGCTGGTGCGACTACCGCCGCACCTGCCCGACGGGCTTGCAGACCCCGGGCAAGGACCCCTGGGCGGCGATGGACCGTCGCGACTGACCCTGAGGGCCAGGCGGGCGGCGGGACGGCGGCTGTCAGTCGTCGGCGCGGCGGCGGGCCTGGCAGGCGGGGCAGAGCCCCCAGAAGGTGACCTCCGCCTCGTCCACCTCGAAGCCGTGGGCGATGTTCGGGTCGAGGCAGGGCCGCTCGCCGACCGCGCAGTCGATGTCGGCGATCTCGCCGCAGCCCCGGCAGACCACGTGGTGGTGGTTGTCGCCGGCCCGCGCCTCGTACCGGGCGGGACTGCCGGCCGGCTCGATCCGGCGGGACAACCCGGCGCGGGACAGCGCGCCGAGGACGTCGTACACGGCCTGGGTGGAGACGGAGTCGAGGCGTTCCCGCACCCGCCGGGTGATCTCGTCGACCTCCAGATGGCCGCCGGCGGCGAGGACGTCCAGCACGGCGAGACGCGGCCGGGTGACCCGCAGGCCCCTCGACCGCAGCAGTTCCTCGCCACCGGACATGAGGTCAATGACAGCACGGGGGGCGCCGGCCGACAAGCGAGCGCCTGACCAGGGTGGCCCGGGCCACACCCCCCTGAGGTGGGCGTACGCTGACGCCGCAGGGACCGCGTCCACGTCGGAGGTGTCGGTGTTCAGGGAGATCAACGGGCTGCCAAGCCACATCCTGGTGATTCACGCGGCGGTGGTGTTCGTGCCGCTGCTCGCGCTGCTGGCCAGCGCGTACGGGCTGGTGCCGAGGTGGCGTCCCCGGCTGGGCTGGGCGGTGGCCGGCCTCGCGGTGCTGACCCCGGTCGTCACCTTGGTGTCGGACCAGACGGGCGAGGCCCTGGAGGAGGCGTTCGAGGAGAAGGGCTTCGACCCGGCCCTGCTCGCGCAGATCCATGAGCATTCCGAGTACGCGGAGATGCTGGTCTTGTTCACCGTAGGGCTCGCCGTGGCCACCATCGCCCTGCTGCTGGTGACCCGCAACGGCGACCGGGTCTCCCGGCTGCCGTCCTGGGTGCCCCTGCTGCTGACGGTGGTGGTGGTCGTGCTGGGCGTGGCCTCGCTGGTCTACGTCTTCCTCACCGGCGACTCCGGCGCCGAGGCGGCCTGGGGCAAGGTGCTCTGAGCCGACGCGGCCGGGCGGACGGCGCGGGTCAGCGGAACGCCCGGGAGCAGAGCAGGCAGAGCAGGGCCAGCAGCACCACTCCGGCGACCGCGCCGAGGCCCCAGGTGACGTGCTGGGCCCGCTGCTCGACCGCGTCCAGCCCGGCCATGTCCTGCGGTGGCAGCAGGCGGGGTGGCGCGGCCTGCACGTGCAGCGGGGGACGCCAGCCGGGCGGCGGCGGGGTGGTGGGCGGTGGCCCGCCGTACCTGGTCGACAGGTCGACGCCCACCGGGCCGGGGCCCGGTGGGCGCGGCATCTGGCCGTCGGTCGCGCCGCCGCCGGCCGGGTCCGGCGGGCGGCGCCAGTAGTCGTCCTCGGGGCGGTCACCGCTGGGCGTGGTCACGCCGAACGACGCTACCAACCGTCCGGCCGGGTGGCCGGCCGGACGCGGCCGGAACCCGGGTAGTCTTGCCGCTCGTGAGCATCGACCCGGGGGCGCAGGCGCGCGGCGACGACGACCGCGCCGTCGACCTGAGTGAGGACTTCGTGGTGCTGCCCGAGCAGACGGCCGACGACACGGACCGGGGCTGGGGCGAGACGTCCGGCGGCAACGACGACTGGCTGCTCGCCGAACGCCCGCCGCACTGGAGCTGACCGCCGGCCGCTCGGCCGAGGACTGCCGTTGACCGAGGAGAGGTCCACGCCGTGCTCGCCGGCCACCCGTCCCTGGCCGTTCACCCCCGCACCACGATCGCGAAGCGGCTGCCCTCCGGGAGCCCGACGGCGCGTTGCGCCTGCTCCGGCCGCAGTGCCAGGTAGAGCGCCGAGGAGCCGTCCGTCGTGCCGGCCCCGACCACGTCGAGCACCAACGCGCGGGGTGCCAGCAGGTCGGCCTCGCCGCCCTGCCGGCCGGCAGGCACGGCGAGCAGGTCGACCCGGGCCCCCGGCCGGACGACCGCGAGCGCGGCCGGCTCGGCCAGCCGGATCGGCACCCCGACCGCCCCGTCGGGCAGCGGCAGGGCGGACGGCGGCGCGCCGGGGCCGGGAGTCGCCCCGGTGGGCGGCGCGGCCGGGCCGGGGGAGCGGTGGCCGGCCGGTGGCAGGCAGCCGGACGGCGTCTGCAGGACCGCCGCGGCGAGCCCGAGGAGGACGGCGACCAGCGTGGCGCGCAGCAGCGTCGCCCGCCCCGGCAGGCGGGGCCGGCGCATCGGCCGCAGTGATCCGGTGTCCGCCCCGGCGTTTCCCATCCGGCCCTCCCGCCCGCCCGGCGCCACGGTGGCGCCGGGAACAGCAGGTTAGGCCGCGCGGGGTGCGTCCCGCCCGGGTCGGGGCGGGACCTGTGGACAACCGGGCCGCCTGTGGACAACTCCCGACCGACCCGATGATCTGCTAAGGCGCGCGGTCAGGAGGCGCCTGCCAAGGCGCGCGGTCAGGAGGCGCTGGAACCGCTCGCCGCGGGTGCCTTGGCCGCGCCGCCCGAGGAGGACGTGCCCGAGGAGCCCGACGACCCGGTCGAGCCCGAGGACCCCGACGATGCCGAGGACCCGGCCGACGAACCGCCCGACGTGCTCGACGAGCCGGAGTCGCCGCCGGTGGACGAGTCCGACCCGGCCGGCTTGCTCGAGCCGTTCTTGGCCGCGTCCGAGCCGGAGCGGGAGTCGGTGCGGTAGAAGCCCGAGCCCTTGAAGACGATGCCGACGGAGTTGAACACCTTGCGCAGCCGCCCCGCACACGCCGGGCACTCGGTCAGCGGCTCGTCAGAGAAGGACTGCACCGCCTCGAGCTGCTGGCCGCACTCGGTGCAGGCGTACTGGTACGTGGGCACGGTCTCCTCCGGATCTGGCACGGCCGGTTGGCACTCGACTCATTCGAGTGCCAATGGTGCGTCATCGGACCCGGGTTCGTCCAGCGGAAGTGCCGGGACCGACACGGAGTCGCCCCTCAGCGTACGCAGCCCGCCGGCGGGGCTCACCACCGCGCGGACGGGCCGGTCGTGCGGCTCGGCGGGCAGGCGTGCGACCAACTCGCCGTCGTGCAGCAGGGCCACCGTCAGGGCATCCGGGCCGACCCGGGCCAGCACCCTGTCGTAGCTGCCGCCGCCGCGCCCCAGCCGCCGCCCGCGCCGGTCCACCGCCAGGGCGGGCACCACCACCAGCCGCGCGCCGGCGACCGCCGCCCGGCCGAGCCGGGGACCCGTCGGCTCCCGCAGGCCCCGGCCGGCCGCGACCAGGCAGCCCGGCCCGGTGTACGCCGCCCAGTCCAGGTCGAGGTCGGCGCGGAGCACCGGCAGCAGCAGCTCGCCACCCGGCGGCAGCGCGGCGCGCAGCGCCTCCGGCAGCTCCGGTCCGCCCGGCTCGGAGCCGACAGGGACGTACCCGGTGATCCGGGCAGGGCGCAGCCGGCGTACCAGATCGGTCAGCACGGCCCGGACGCGCGCCGCGGCCTCCGCCCGCGCCGGGGCGGGCAGCGCGCGGCGGCGGGCGAGCAGCTCCACGCGGGCCTGCCGCTTCGCCTCGTGGGTCACTTCCGCTTCATCAGAAAAATCCGGCACGCAACACTCCTGACGCAACGTTTGTCTCACGGTCGCACTGTGTCAGCATCGCTACATCGGGCGCGGAACTTCCGGGGGGAGCGTTGACGCTACGCGGGCGGTTGACGGCGGCCTTCCTCGCGGTGGTGCTCGGCCCGGTCCTGCTCGGGGCGTTCTTCGTCGGCCTGACCATGACGGCCGTCGACCGCAACCGCGCAACCGAGCGGCTCGGCCTGGCCGCCGTGACCGTGCGTACCTCGGTCGACGCCCTCTGCCAGCAGCTGCGCGCGGCGGCCGACGCGGTCGCCTTGGTCCCCGACGCGGCGGGGCGGGCGGGCACGGCCGGGCAGGTCGTCAGCCGGGGCCTCGCCGCCGCGGTGCTGGTCACCGACGTGACCGGCGTCCCGACGTACGCCACCCCGGATGCCCCCGTCCAGCCCTGGCGGGACTGCGGTGCCGCCGATCCGGCCACCGGCCCGGTCGGTGCGCTCGCCGCCCGGGTGGCGCTGCGCGACCGGGCCGGCGGCGACCTGGGCGCGGTCGTCGCCGCCCAGCCGGTCGACCCGGGCCTCGTCGCCCGGCTGGCGGCGGTCACCGGCGTCGCGGTCACCCTCCTCGACGGCGCGTCCGGCTCCGTCGGGGTCGCGCACAGCACCGAGGCCCCGGCCGTACGCGACGGGGTGCTCGCCGCCGCGCGCCGGACCGCCGGCAACGAGGTCACCGGGACCGGCGGCGGCCGGTACGTGCGCCGGATCCTCCCCGCGCCGGGCCAGCCGCTGCCGTTGGTGCTCTCCGTCCCCAGCGAGCAGCCCCCCGATCTGTACGCGGCACTGGTCGGCGCGGTGCTGCTGGCCGGGCTGCTGGCGGTGGCCGCCGCCTGGCGGCTGGCCCGGGTCACCACCCGCCCGCTGGTGGAGCTGGCCGGCGCGGCGGACCGGGTGGCCCACGGCGACCTCGCCACCCGGGTGCCGGTGCGCAGCCGCGACGAGCTGGGCCGGCTGGCCGGCGCGTTCAACCGGATGACCCGGGAGACCGGCATCTACGTGCAGGCGCTCACCAGCAGCCGGGACCAGCTCCGCGGCCACCTCGCCGTGCTCGGCGACACCCTGGCCAGCACCCACGACCTGCAACGCATCCTGCGGGTCATCCTGCACAGCGCGATCGCGGCCACCGGGGCCCGGGCCGGGGCGGTGCTGCTGGCCGACGGGGGCGTGCTGGTCGGCCGGTGCGCCGAGGGACTCGACGGGCGCTGGCCGCCCCACGCCGGGGCGGAGCCGGAGGTCGCCGGCGCGGCCGGCCTGCGGGTGCCGGTCGGCGGCGGGATCGTCGGCGCGGTGGCGGCCACCGGTCAGCCGCTTCGGGGGCGGGCCGACCCGGCGGCGGAGGCGGATGGGGAGCCGCGCTGCGAGACGTACGTCGCGGTGCCCTTCGCCGCCCCCGGCGGACCGGCCGACCCGGCGGCCCGGCCCGGCGCGGACCCGGGCGGCCCCGGCGGCCCGGCGGCGGCGCTCGGCGTGCTGGTGCTCTACGACCGGCTCGGCGGGGACGAGTTCGACGACGCCGACCTGGACACCCTGCGGACCTTCGCCGGGCACGCGGCGGTGGCGGTGGACAACGTGC
The DNA here is from genome assembly GCF_042670805.1 of Micromonospora sp. NPDC057141. Taxonomy (NCBI): domain Bacteria; kingdom Bacillati; phylum Actinomycetota; class Actinomycetes; order Micromonosporales; family Micromonosporaceae; genus Micromonospora; species Micromonospora sp. NPDC057141. Next base: position 75,299 of record NZ_JBHUVA010000013.1, read on the forward strand.
GGGTGCACGAGGAGGCCCAGCGGTTGTCGCTGACCGACCCGCTGACCGGGCTGTGGAACTACCGCTACCTGCGCGAGTCGATCCGCCGCGAGGTGGAGCGGGCCAGCCGCTTCGGCCGGATGCTGAGCGTCCTCGCCCTGGACCTGGACCGGTTCAAGGAGGTCAACGACACCTGGGGGCACGCCGCCGGGGACGCCGTGCTCGTCGAGTTCGCCCGTCGGGTGCGGGGTGAGATCCGCGAGGTGGACCTGGCCTTCCGCCAGGGCGGGGAGGAGTTCGTGGTGCTGCTGCCGGAGACCGACGCGCGGGGCGCGGCGATCGTCGCCGAGCGGCTCGGCGCGGCGACCCGGGACGCCCCCGTCCCGGTGGACTCGGGCGGCGGGGCGCGCATCCGGGTGACCGTCTCCGTCGGCATCGCCGTCTATCCGGATCACGCGTCCACCGGCCAGCAGGTCCTCGACGCGGCCGACGACGCCCTGTACGCGGCGAAGGCGGCGGGCCGGGACACCTGGCGGCTGGCCGAGGCGCGGCCCTGGCCGCCGGTGGAGGAGCTCGCCGTGCCGGCCGGTTCGGTCAGCCCCGCCGACGGCCTGCCCCGGGCCGGCGGCGCGTCTTCCGGTCCTCACCCGTCGCAGCACGGCCGTGGCCGATAGTCTCGCGACATGTCGGAGCACTCAGCGAACCCCTCAGCGGCCACCGCAACCGGTCGTTCCCGCGCGGTCAAGGCCGTCATCCCGGCCGCCGGCCTGGCCACCCGGTTCCTGCCGGCCACCAAGGCGGTGCCCAAGGAGCTGCTGCCGGTCGTCGACCGGCCGGTCCTGCAGTACATCGTCGAGGAGGCGACCCAGGCCGGCATCGGCGACGTGCTGCTGATCACCGGGCGTGGCAAGACATCGATGGTGGACCACTTCGACCGCCGGCCCGACCTGGAGGCCCGGCTGGAGTCCAAGGGCGACACCGAGCGGCTGGCCGCGGTGCGTGGCCCCAGCGAGCTGGCCGAGATCTACACCTGCCGGCAGCCGGAGCAGCTCGGCCTCGGCCACGCCGTCGGGTACGCCGAGTCGCACGTCGGCGACCAGCCCTTCGCGGTGCTGCTCGGCGACGAGTTCGTCAAGCCGTCCGAGCCGCTGCTGCCGGCGATGCTGGAGCTCCAGGCCCGCACCGGCGGCATCGTGCTGGCCTTCTTCGAGGTCGACCCGGCCGAGACCAAGCGGTACGGCATCGCCTCCGTCGCACCCGCCGAGCCGGAACTGACCGACGTCGGCGAGGTCGTGAAGGTCACCGGCATGGTGGAGAAGCCCAGCCCGGAGGCTGCCCCCAGCAACCTCGCCGTCCTCGGCCGGTACGTGCTGCCGGGGCGGATCTTCGACGCGATCCGGCGCACCGAGCCGGGCAGCGGCGGCGAGATCCAGCTCACCGACGCGATGGAGCTGCTGCGCACCGAGGGCGTGCCGGTGCATGCGATCGTCTACCGGGGCACCCGCTACGACACCGGCATGCCACTGGGCTACCTCCAGACCGTGGTGCAGATCGCCTGCGAACGCGACGACCTCGGCGCGGAGTTCCGCACGTGGCTCACCGAGTTCGTCAACAACGGCGACGAGACCGTCACCGAGGCGATCCTCAACGGCATGCGCGACGGGTCGGGCGGTCCTAATACATGACCGCGACGGCCGACGCCGAGGCGGCCGCGAACGAGTTGACGCCGCTCGCCGACTACCTGGGCAGCGTGCTGCGCAGGTTACGCGCGCTGCCTCCGCTCGACCTCGACCTCACCCAGGCACACGGCAACGTCCTCGCCGAGGACGTCGTCGCGCCGCACTCCTACCCGGCCTTCGACCAGGCGGCCGTCGACGGGTACGCGGCGCGCTGGGACGACCTGTCCGGCGCGGGCCGGGCGGCGGGCGGATACTCCGGTCGCTCCGGCCCGCCCGGGTCCCGCACCGTGCGGCTCAACGTGGTCGGCGACCTCGGCGCGGCGAGCTGGCGGCCGGTCCGGCTCACCCCGGGGGCCTGCTTCTCGGTGGCCGCCGGCGCGCCGCTGCCGATCACCGCCGACGTGGTGGTGCCGGTGGAGTGGACCGACCAGGGCATGGCCGCCGTGGAGATATTCCGCACCCCCAAGCGGGGGTACGGGGTGCGCCGCGCCGGTGAGGAACTGCCGGCCGGCACCCTGCTCGCCCGCGCCGGCACGTACGTCTCCCCGGCCCTGGTCGCCGTCTTCGCCGCCACCGGCATCGGGCACGTGGTGGTGCGGCCCAGCCCTCGGGTGGTCATCGTGGCCACCGGCGACGAGCTGGTGGACGTGGGCCGGGGCAGCCAGCCCGGCCAGGTGGTGGACGCGAACTCGCACGCCCTGACCGCCGCCGCGGCCGAGGTGGGCGCACTGGCGTACCGGGTGGGGATCTGCGACGACGACCCGGAGGGGCTGCGCGGGCTGCTGGAGGACCAGACCCTGCGCGCCGACCTGATCATCACCACCGGCGGCACCGGCACCGGGCCGGGCGACATGGTGCGCCGCATCCTGTCCCGGCGGGAGGGGGGCCGGGCCGGGCCGGTCACCTTCACCGAGGTGGCCCTCCATCCCGGCACCGCTCTCGGGTTCGGTACGGTCGGCGCCGAGGAGGTGCCGGTGGTCTGTCTTCCCGGCGAGCCCGGCGCGGCGCTGATCGGCTTCGAGGTGCTGGCCCGGCCCGCCATCAACCTGCTGGCCGGGGCCGAGCCCGTGTTCCGGCCGAGCGTGCGCGCGCACCTGCTGGAGACCATCACCTCGCCCGGCGGGCTGCGCGAGTTCCGCCCCGCGCACGTCGCCGAGCGGCGCGGCGGCGGCTACACCGTCCAACCGCTGCCAGGCGGGAAGTTCACCCTGTCCGGCCTGGCCGAGGCCAACGGGCTGATGGTGCTCGGCGAGCGGGTCACCACCGCCGCCGCCGGCTCCACCGTGGACGTCCTCCTGCTGGACCGGCGCCGGTGAGCGCGAGGAGTGAGCTTGCGAGCCCCGCAGTCGCGAGCGGAAGGCTGGCCCGGTGACGTCGTTGTGGTCGGGGCGGTCGCCGGGGTGGCCGGTGGTGCTCGCGGACGGCCCGGTGCTGCTGCGGCCGTACCGGCGCTCGGACGCGGCGGCCTGGGCGGAGGTGCGCCGTGCCAATCGGGCCTGGCTGGCCCCGTGGGAGTCGGCGCTGCCCGGCAACTGGGACGAGCTGAACTCCCCGGCGGCGTTCCGCTGGGTCCACAAGGACCAGCGCCGCTCGGCGCGTACCGGCGAGGGGATGCCGTTCGCGGTCTGCCTGCGTGAGCACGGCGGGGAACGGCTGGTCGGGCACCTCAACATCGGCAGCATCGTCCGGCGGGCGTTCTGCTCGGCGTACGCCGGATACTGGGTGGACTCCCGGGTGGCCGGGCAGGGGGTGATCCCCACCGCGCTGGCGCTCGCCGTGGACCACGCGTTCGGCCCGGGCGGGCTGCACCGCATCGAGGTGAACATCCGGCCGGAGAACAAGCCGTCCCGCAGGGTGGTGGAGAAGCTCGGCTTCCGCGAGGAGTCGTACCACGTGCGTTACATGCATATCGACGGTGCGTGGCGCGACCACATCGGATACGCCATGACCAGCGAGGAAGTGGCCGCCGAGGGCGGCCTGCTGGCCCGCTGGCACCGGCTGCGCGCCACCACGGGGTGAACCGACCCACCCCCGCCTGATCGGCGCGGCGCACAATCATGGTGGTCGGCGGCCCGTAACCTCAAGTAACTGCAAGCTGCGGCAAGCGCTGCCCGACCGCATGATCGACTGCCCGGAACGGGGCCCGTCGAAGATCCTGCGGCCGTACGGCGGTTGCCCCGAACTTGGTGACGGGAGGGGTGAGGGTGCCGACCTCGGTGCTCCTCGCCGTCCTCGCCGCCGCCGGTCTGCTCGCCCTCGCGCCGGCGCTGGTTCGCCGGTACGACGCCACCGAGCGGCTGGTGGCGGAGCGGGCGCAGTCGACGGCGCGGGTACTCCAGCGCCGCCGGCGGCGGCGCACTGTCCCGGGTCGCCGACCGGTCAATCCCTCCCGCGTCTTCGTCGTCACCCTCAGTGAAAACGTGAGTACGGGTGGTTTCGCTGCTCCCGTCTCCGCCCCGCCCGTCCCGGCCCGGCGGCGGGGCCGGCTGCGCGCCGTTCCGCCGGCCGCCAAGTCCCGTCGACGGGCCGCGCCCCGCCGCCGGCCGCACACCCCGGCGATCTACCGCAGGCGCCGGGTGCTCGCCGCGCTGCTGCTGCTCAACGTCGTCGAGCTGATCGGGGTGGCCGTCGTCGGGCCCGGCTTCTGGATCAGCTTCTCGGTGACCGCCACGCTCCTGGTGACGTACGTGGTGCACCTGCGCAAGCGGGCGCTCGCCGAGCGGCGCCGTCGGCGCGCCCACGCCCGGGAGGCCGCGTGGCTGGCCGACAGGCAGGCCGAGGTGCGCCGGGAGCAGGCCCGCCGGGCGGCGGCCCGCCGGGAGGCCCAGCGCCGCCTGGCGGCCCAGCGCGAGGCGGTGCGCCGTACGGCGATGGGCCTGGACCGCCCCGCCGACCTGCCGCCGGCGGCCAGCGGTGGCGGCTCGGTGTCGTACCGGCGGGCGGGCGGGCTGCGGGGCCGTCCGTACCAGTCGGGCCGCACCTCCCACCCGGCCTGACCGCCTTCTGATCGACTCCATGTCGGGGACATAGCGGTATCCCGCCCCGTCGGACCCCACCATGTCGCCGACACGGTGGGCGTCGGCAGGACCCGTGAGCAGGCGCGGGCCGGGTCGGCGGGGTGGATTCGCTTGGCGGGCGGGTGTGCTGTTAGTCTTGTCGCCGGCCCGCCTGGTGCAAGCCAGGTGGGACCGAAGCCGGTTCACCGGCGGAGGGGCTGTGGCGCAGACCGGTAGCGCACCTCGTTCGCATCGAGGGGGTCAGGGGTTCAAATCCCCTCAGCTCCACCCAGTTCAAAGGCCGTTCCCGCCAGTCGGAGACGGCCTTTTCAGTCTTGTGCGGCGATCAGGTGCAGCAGCAAACCAGCAGCGCTGTCGGTGCCCGTGGGGGCGGGGTCCGCTGGTGATCACCAATCCATCCCGGATTCCCCGCTTATCGTCAGGACTCGCCGGAGCGAACCGCAGGACCTACTCGCCGGTGGGGCCGCCCGCGAGCTCGGTGACAATGTCGAGGTGCCCGACATGACGGGCGTACTCCTGCAGGAGATGGAACAACACGCGCTCCAGCGACGCCGGTTGTGCGCCATCCCACCTTGGACCAGGAGCTCCAACCGTCATCAGATCGTTGCTCGCGATCACGGCTCCCGTGCGGACACCCTGTGCACACAGCGCCGCCACCAGACCGTCGCGGGTCTCGTCGGACGCTACGTACCACCTGTCCCCGCACCAGTCTCCCCACGGGTCTCGGACCTCGCGTCCCTGGAATCCCCACTCGATCCAGCGCAGCTCGACGTAACGCAGGTGCTTGAGTAGCTCAAGCGGCGTCCACCCCGACGGAATCCTGCTGCGGCGCAGCTCGCTAGCGGGCAGTGCGGAGACCTTCGCCACCACCATCCCTCGGAAGTAGTCGAGGTATCGCAGGAACACCTCGCTTCGACCGGCTGCTGGAGCCGTCGGTTCGGGGAACGCCATCGCCATCCCCACATCGTCCACCACTCCCACGGAGGTGGTTGGGGTGAGCCACGCTAGCGCCGTTCGAGCGTGAGCAGCGGCTCGGACAGCGGGGGCGACGGCGCGTCGGGGTCGGCGGCCACGGTCTCCTCGATGCTGCGGAGGCCGGCTTCCGCCTCGTCGGGGTCGAGCTGGGCGAAGAACGAGAGGGCGCGCAGGCGCAGCCGTTCGAGCATCTCGGCGCGGGTGCCGTCGGACGGCTGGGTGACCGTGCCGAAGCCGGTGACGCGCCACTCGGCCGCCGTGAACATCGCGATGACCTCGTGCAGCGGCTGGAACTGCGCGAGGTCCGCTTCGAGGCCGCGTGGGAAGTGGCCAAGCCACCAGGGCTCGGGGTGGTGGTCGCTGAAGTTGCCGCGCAGCAGCAGCCGCCCGGCCGGCCTGAGGACCCTGGCCAGTTCCCGGGCCGCTCGGGGCTTGTCCTGAACGTGGTGCCAGGACAGGAACATGAGCGCGTAGTCGGCGCTGCTCGACGGCACGGGCAGGTCCTCGGCGGAGCCCGCCAGGTAGCGCACGTCGGGATGCGGGGACTGCGCCTGCGCGACCGCGCGCATGCGGACCGACGGCTCGATCCCGGTGACCGGCCCGAAGGCTCGCGCCAGCGCGGGGGTGAACCTGCCGGTCCCTGACCCGACGTCCAGCCCCACGAGCGGGCGCCGCTCGGGCAGCGCGGCTGCGAAGGCGCTCATCCACGCCCCCAACTGCTGCTCGGTGAGCGCCCGGCCGCGGGCGTAGTGCTGGTGCTGCTCCGTGTCGTAGTCGACCCGCCTCATCCGCCGCTCCCTCACCCGTCGAGCCAGTGTCCGATGTATCGTATCGATATATCGTTAAGATGCTGGGCGCGCACGAGAAGGTCATGCGCAGCAACGGCGGTGAGCGCACCACCTTGACAGCCGATCCCCGATGGGGAATCAGAGGTAGGCGATCTCGCTGAAGGTGAGCGGGATGAAGCTGGTGGGGCCGCCGTAGGTCCAGGTGATGTAGGCGTCCGCGCCGGTCCGGTACTCGCCGGAGACCCGGGGATATTCGGTGTCGGCGCTCGCGGTGGTGGTGCTGTAGCTCGTGTGGGTGTTGTACGTGACCTGGCTGCTGTAGCGGAACAGGGCGACCTCGACCTGGATCGCGTACACGGGCTGGGTGCACCGCACGGTCGCGATGCCTTCCTCGCCGCCGCCGTACGGGCCGCCGTAGTAGACGAAGGGCTTGTACGGGGTCAGCGTGCAGGTGATGTCCAATGCGCCCACCTTTGCCGTCGCGGTGATCGATCCGCGTGCGGCGGTGGATTGCGTCGAATAGGTCGTGGCTCCGGCGGAAAGGGAAGAGGAGCGGCCCGCAGCCTGGCTCGGGCTGGCCGCCGCGAGCAGTGCGGCCGAGACGGCGACCGCTGTCAGGGCGGCGAGGGCTCGGGGCTGCCAGCGTGGACGTACTCTCGTCATTGCACGCGTCCTTTTTGTGCGTCGTGATCGAGCAGGTCGGTTGTTGCTGGATCGAGTAGTCGGCAATTCGCCGAACTCGATTGGTCAGAGTCTCGCAGGGGCCCGACTTCCGCGCAAGATTGCGGTCCTGTCCGTCGATCCGAGTGTCGCAATTCCGTCCGAATGAATTGGCGGAATGTCCGATCGCGTTTGCCGTTCCTGGGAAAAGCTTCGTCGGTATTGCGCGCATTGCAATTCCCGTGGTGCTGCCGGCCGGCATGCGCATGTGATCGACGTCCTTCGACCTCATCGTCCAGTCTGGAGGGAGTCCCCCGATGGCGGGTTCGCTCGCCCGGCTCCTCACGTCGGCCTGCTGGCACTGGCCACCGCCGCCGCCTCGACGCTCGCGTTCGTGGCCACCTACTACGGCCACGACGACTACGACATCGACATGACCTTCACCGGCGGCGCGAGCAGTGGCCGGCCGATCCTCGCCTCCTACGGCGGCACCGTCACGTTCGCCGGCTGGGGGAACAGCGGCGGCTGGTACGTGACGATCGATCACGGTGGCGGTTGGCGGACCGTCTACCTGCACATGATCGAATCGCCCATGGTCGGTGCCGGGCAGTGGGTGTCGACCGGCCAGCGGATCGGCCGGGTCGGCAGCACGGGGTGCCCTCCGGCAGCACCTCCGACGGCAGCCCGTCCACCGGTCCCTGAACGTCTCCGGCCCCGCCTCGCCGGCTCGGAACATGACCAGCCAGAACTGCGGGCAGGTCGCCGCCAACCGTCAGGTGTACGAGTCCGGCAGCCACAGCGGCTGGCAGATGCTCCCGGTCAACAGCATCGCCGGTTCGGCCACCGTGTCGATGGTCGTCAACGGCAACAAGCTGCTCCACCCGGTCAACGACGGCCGGGTGTACGAGGCGTCCAGCGACACCGCCTGGCGCAACCTCAACTCCGGCGTCCGTGGCACGGCCGTCTCGGCGACGGGCCTCGACGGCGTGAAGATCCTCTACACGATCTGACGCCCGCCCCCGCCCGGGCCGACGGCCGGGGCCGCCATCGGCGGCCCCGGCCTCGGGTCAGCTACCGCAGATGCCGTACGCGCTGAGGCTCCAGGTGCCCGCGAAGCCGTCGGCGTCCTCGTCCGCCCGTACCCGCACGGTGGTGCCCGGGACGATGTTGATCCCGGTGAGCAGCACCTGACCGTTGCCGGCGTTGATGTCCGCGCCCGCGCTGTAGAGCGCCTTGCCGGCCGGGCACACCTTCAGGTGGCTGCTGGACGAGTTGCTTGCGCCCGCTCCCGTCAGCACGATCCGCTCCAGCCCGGCGGGCGCGTTGGCGCAGACCGCGATGGCGGTGGCGCTCCAGCCGGCCGGCGAGGTGCCCTGCACCGCGACCGCCCGGACGGTCACCGACGTCAGGTCGGACGACGGCACCACCTGGTCGAGCATGACGTCGCCTAGCCCGCTGTTGATCCGCCCACCCATCCCGATGACCTTCTTCGTCCCGCAGCTCGCCGTGACGTACTGCGTCCCGACCGCCCCGGTCGCCGCCACGACCTGGTAACCGGCCGGCGGGGTGACGCACTGGGCGAGGCCCTGGAGCCCCCAGTCCCCGGCGAAGTTCACCGGACCCGCCTCCCGCATCGTCGCGAAGAATCCGGTGCCGTTCGACAGCGGCTCCAGCCGGTCCAGCCCGACGTGTCCTTCGGCCGACGAGCCGGCGGTGAGGAACCCGCCGCCCCCGGTGACCACCTTGCCGGTCGGGCACGCCGCGAACGCCGACTTGTCCGCGCTGCTCTCGGCCGCCGACTGGGTGACCGTCTCCAGCCCCGCCGGGTCCGCCGAGGCCGGTGCCGCCCAGCCCATGGTGGCCAGCACCGCTGCCGTCGACACGACGGCCGTCAGCGTGCCCCGTCCCCTGGTAACTCGCATGTCGCTCTCCCTGTCCACCGCGCGGTCGGCGCTGTGCCGGCCGGCCTCCCGCCGGACCCGTGGCGCCGACGGCTGAGGAGAGCCTGGGCGGGCCCGCTTGTCGTCCGCTATCCGACGGCTTGCCGCCGGCCGTCCCGCACCCGCCGTCCATAGACTGTGGTCGTCCGATCACGACCGAAGGAAAGCCATGCGGTGGTCCCTCCTCGGCCCCGTCCAGGTGACCGCCGGGGGCCGGGTCCTCGCCATCGACCGTCCTCAGCAACGCGCGGTGCTCGCGCTGCTGCTCCTCAACGCCGACCGGCTGGTCTCCGCCGGGCAGCTCGTGGCGGCGCTCTGGGCCGACGACCCGCCGGCCAGCGCCCGGACCCAGGTGCAGGTCTGCGTCTCCCGGATCCGGGCGGCCCTGCGGGAAGCGGGCGCGGCCGACCTCCTGGCCACCCAGGGCGGAGGCTACCGGCTCACCGTACGCGGGACCGAGCTGGACCTGACCGAGTTCACGGTGGCGGTCGAGCGGGCCCGTGCCGAGGAGGCGAGCGGCCGGCCGGCGGAGGCGGCGCGGCTGCTGCGCGACGGCCTGGCGCTGTGGCGCGGGCCGGCGTTGGCCGGCGCGGCCGGAGCCTTCGTCGACACCGCCGCCGCCGGCCTGGACGAGCAGCGGCTGTTCGCCCACGAGCGGCTGGCGGCCGTGGAGCTCGGCCTCGGCCGGTTCGCCGCGGTCGCGTGCACCCTGCGTCCCCTGGTGACCGAGCATCCGCTGCGGGAGCCGCTGGTGGCCGGGTACCTGCTCGCCCTGGCCGGCTGCGGCCAGCGGGCCGCCGCGCTGCGGTTCTACGCGGATACCCGGCGTCGCCTCGTCGCCGAGCTGGGCGTGGAGCCCGGCCCCGAGCTGAGCGGGGCGCACCTGCGGGTGCTGCGGGGGCAGCCGCCCACCGGGGTCGTTCCCCCGGAACCCGCGTCGCCGCAGGCCGCGACCGGGCCCCCGGAACCCGCGTCGCGGTCCGCCGGGCCATCCCCGGCGCAGCTTCCCGGCGACCCGGCCTGGTTCACCGGCCGGACGGTGGCGCTGCGGCAACTGGACGCGCTGCTGCCCACCAGGACCGCCGAGGACGCCGGGGCCGGCGGCAGAGACACCGGCGGGGGCGGCGGCGGAGATACCGGCGGGGGCGGCGCGGGCCGGGCGGTGGTGATCTCCGCGATCGCCGGCACCGCCGGGGTGGGCAAGACCACGCTGGCGGTGCACTGGGCGCACCGGATCGCGCACCGCTTCCCGGACGGGCAGCTCTACGTCAACCTGCGCGGGTTCGACCTCGACGGCCGGGCCGTGCCGCCGGGCGAGGCGCTGCGCGGCTTCCTGGAGGCGCTGCACGTGCCACCCCAGCGGGTGCCCACCGGCCTGCCCGGGCAGGCCGCCCTGTTCCGGACCCTGCTCGCCGGCCGGCGGGTCCTGGTGCTGCTCGACAACGCCCGCGACGACGAGCAGGTGCGCCCCCTGCTGCCGGGATCGCCGGGCAGCCTGGTCGTGGTGACCAGCCGCAACCGGCTCACCGGCCTGGTGGTCACCGACGGGGCCCACCCGGTGGCGCTGGACCTGCTCCCGCCGGCCGAGGCGCGGGAGCTGCTGAGCCGCCGGCTCGGTCGCGGTCGCGCCGACCGCGAGCCGGCGGCGCGTGACGAGATCGTCCGACGCTGCGCCGGCCTGCCGCTGGCCCTGGCCATCGTGGCGGCCCGGGCCGTCGGGCAGCCCGACGTGCCGCTGGCGGCCCTCGCCGCCGAGCTGCGGGACACCGACCCGGACCGGCTCACCGCGCTGACCACCGGGGACCCCGCGACCGACGTCCGGGCGCTCTTCTCCTGGTCGTACCAGGCGTTGGACGCCACGTCGGCCCGGCTGTTCCGGCTGCTCGGGCTGCACCCGGGTCCCGACGCTGCGCGGCCGGCGGTGGCCAGCCTGACCGGCCTGCCCCTGTCCCGGGTCGGCCCACTGCTGGCCGAGCTGACCCGCGCGCACCTGCTCACCGAGCGAACCCCCGGCCGGTACGCGATGCACGACCTGCTCCGCGCGTACGCCTCGGAGTTGTGCCACGGGCTCGACCCGCAGGCCGAGCGGGAAGCCGCCCGGCGTCGCCTGTTCGACCACTACCTGCACGCCTCGCACGCGGCGGATCACCTGCTCGACCCGTACCGGCTGGCCCGGCCGGCCGCGCTGCCGGAGCCGGAGCCGGGGGTGACGGTGGGCGACCGGCCGGAGCACGGCTGGGCGACCGGTTGGTTCGCCGCCGAGCACCACGTCCTGCTGGCCTGCGTGGAGCAGACGGCGGGCACCGGCCTGGATCGGCACGCGTGGACGCTGGCGGCGGCGCTCACCACGTATCTCGATCGGAGCGGGCACTGGCCCGAGCTGGCCGCCGCGCAGCGGACCGCCCTGGCGGCGGCGCTGCGCCGGGGTGACCTGGCCAGCCAGGCCCTGGCGCACCGGGGCCTGGCCATCGCCTGCACCTGGTCGGGTGACCACGAGGCGGCGCACCGGCACTACCGCCGCGACCTGGAGCTCTACCGGGAGCTGGGCGACGACACCGGCCGGGCGCACACGCACCTCGGGGTGAGCTGGGTGCTCGCGCGGCAGGGCCGGCTGCGGGCCGCCCTGGACGAGACCCGGCTGGCCCTCGACCTGTACCGGGCCGCCGACTACCGGGTCGGGCAGGCCAAGGCGCTCAACAACCTGGGTTGGATGCACGCCAGGCTCGGCGAGCCGGGGCCGGCGCTGCACTGCTGCCGGGCGGCCCTGCGCCTGCACGAGGAGACCGGCGACCGGCACGGCGCGGCGCTGACCTGGGACAGCCTCGGCTACGTCCACCACGGTCGCGGCGACCACGACCGGGCCGCGGACTGCTACCGGCGGGCGCTGGCGCTGCACCGGGAACTCGGCGACCGGTACGACGAGGCGGAGGTGCTGGACAACCTGGGCGACAGCCTGCGGGACGCCGGTGACCTCGCCGCCGCGCGCCGGGCGTGGCGGGAGGCGTTGGCGATCTTCGACGAACTGCGCCATCCGGACGCCGACCGGCCACGGGCCAAGCTCGCCACCCCGGCGGCGTCAGCGGTCACCCCGGCAGGGGCGTCAGCGGGCGGCGGCGAGCTCTAGGACCAGGTCGGCGGCCCGGCCGACCCCGCCGGCCCGGCGGCACTGCTCGCCCCAGTGCCGGCTGCGCTCCCGGAAGCTCTCCTCGGTGAGCAGCCGGCGCAGCTTCCCGGCCACCTCGCCCGCGTCGACGTGCGGTGGGTGGTCGAGCGCCAGCCCGACGCCGGCGTCGACCGCGCGGGCCGCGATGTCGTAGCAGTCCAGCCAGAACGGGGTCATCAGCATCGGCTGCCCGAAGTGGACGCCCTCGTGGAAGCCGTTGGCCCCGCCGTGGCAGACGAACGCCCGGACGTTCGGGTGGGCCAGCACGTCCAGCTGGGAGGGTATCCACTCCTCGACCCGTACGTGCGGCGGCAGCGGACCGGGCAGCAGGTGCCGCTGCGCGGCGGGCAGCTTCCACAGCACCTGGTGCTCGGGCCCGATCGCGCCCAGCGCCTCGGCGAACGCGCGCACCTGCGGGCCGGTGAGCCGGGCCAGGGTGCCCAGGCAGGCGTAGACCACCGAGGTCTGCCGGTCGAGCCAGCTGGTCAACTCGTCGCCCGGCGTCGGTCCGCCCGGTGCGGGTTCGCCCGGCGTGGGTTCGCCCGGCGTGGGTTCGCGTGGCGTGGGTTCGCGTGGTGGCACCATCGGGCCGAAAAGGTGCAGGTGCTCCGGCGCGGGGAAGGGATACTCCAGCCCGAACACCGTGTAGCCGAAGACGGCCGTCGCGGCGGCGCTGTATTTCTCGGGGTCGCCGAAGGCGTTGCCGATCCGCTGGGCGCGGCGGTGCCGGGCCTGCCCGGCGAGCGCGCGCAGCAGCGACAGCCGCAGCTGCGCCCGGAAGGTCAGGTTGGCCCACCGCTGCCGGAGGCCCAGCCGGCGCGGCAGTCCCGAGGTGGGGGTCGGGTAGTCCCACGGCAGCCGGCTCAGGTAGGCGTTGCTGGGCGGGAACGGCAGGCTCAGCACGTACGGCACGCCCCGGGCCAGCGCCGCGTCGAGCGCGCCCAGGTTCAGCACGTCGATCACCATCAACGCGGGCCGGATCTCGTCGATCTGTTCGAGGGTCCGCTCGCGTACCTGGTCGGCCACCGCCGGGGTCCGGACCTTCCGGGCGAGGGCCACCAGGCCGGCGGTGGTCATCGGCCCTCGGGTCATCGCGGTGTACAGCTCGTCGTCGACGCGGAGCAGGGTGTCCCCGGTGGAGCGAAAGCACAGCGGGCTGCCGGTGGCGGTGGCCGCCACCCGGTCCCGCGCGTCCTCCTCGGCGGCGAACCACAGGTCCGGCTCGCCGCGCCGGGACAGCTCCCCGGCGATGGCGAGCAGGGGATTGAGCTGGCCCGGGTGTGCGGGGCTGGCGAAGAGTACGGGGCGCATCGGTGTCCCTCCTACGGCCGCAGTCGTACCGGCAGGTGGTCGTACCCGCGCAGCACCCGGGTCGGGCGTCGGCGCGGCACCGCGGCCAGCGCCGCGTCGGGGTAGCGCTCGAAGAAAGCGGCCAGCCCGAGCTGGCCCTCCAGCCGGGCGAGCGCGGCACCCAGGCAGTAGTGCACCCCGCTGGAGAACGAGAGGTGGTCGCGGGCGTTGGCGCGGGTGACGTCGAAGCGGTCCGGGTCGGCGAAGACTGCCGGGTCCCGGTTCGCGCCGCCCAGCATCGGGACCACGACCTCCCCGGCGCGCACCCGTACGCCGGCCACCTCGGCGTCGGCGCGACAGAACCGGGCGGTGGTCTGGACGGGCGAGTCGTACCGCAGGATCTCCTCCACCGCGTTGGGCCACCCGTCGGGTCGCCCGCGCAGCACCGCGAGTTGGTCGGGGTGCCGGATGAGCAGGTGGATGCCGGTGCCGAGCAGGTTGACGGTGGTCTCGAACCCGGCCGCCAGCAACAGGCCGGCGGTGGCCAGCAGCTCCTCCTCGGTGAGCCGCTCGCCCTCGCCGTCGAGGTGGACGAGGCGGCTGAGCAGGTCGTCGCCGGGTTCGGCGCGCAGCCGGGCGAAGTGCTCGCGCAGCCACCCGTTGAGTTGCCGGATCGCGACCTCGGTGCGGTGGTACGGGCGCAGCGCCAGCCCGAGGTCGAGCGTCGGGGAGGCGGCCTCGCCCCACGCCAGGAACCGCTGTCGCATGTCCTGCGGCACGCCGAGGATCTCGGCGATCACGGTGAGCGGCAGCAGGCTGGCGTAGCGTCCGACGATCTCCACCGTGTCGCCCGGCGCCTGGGGCAGGTCGTCCAGCAGGGCTGCGGCATGCCGCTCGATCCGGGGGCGCAGCTCTTCGATGGCCCGGGGGGTGAAGACCTTGGCGACCAGCCGGCGGTAGCGGGTGTGCGCCGGGGGGTCGACGACCAGCATCGAGGGCGGGTCGGCGGGCCCGATCGGCCGTCCGTTGCGGCCCAGGCGGCGCAGCACCGCGAGCGGGCCGGGGGCCGGCAGCGTGCCGGGGTCGCTGCTGAACGCCTCGCCGCGCAGCACCGCGACGACCGCGTCGTGCCGGGTGGTGCTCCACATGATCCGGCCGCGGACCAGCGCGCCGGCCTCGCGGACCTGCCGGTAGAACGGGTACGGGTCGGCGCGGATGGCCGGGTCGAGGAAGAGCCGGGCCTGCGCGTCGCCCCGGCGGGCGGCGGCGGCGATGCCGAGCCGGGCCAGGCCGTGCCGGTCGAGCCAGCGCAGGAAGGTCCCCGGTCTGGTCAGCTCCACCCGAACCTCCCGCCATCGGCCCCGCCGGACGCCCGTGCAATTCCCATCACTGACATGACACGCGTCAATCCCTATCGGTGTGGGGGATTTGCCGAGGTGATCTCGAAAGGAACTTATACCCCAGCCGTAGACCTCGGCGCAACGACCTCTTTTTTTGCATGAGAATTCCATGTGAAGGTGTCGAACGCGCTGACGTAAACGTCGTTCCTCCGGTACTGTCCAGCGCCATGGCAGTGACGAAAGTCGATCAATTTTGTCATCTGGCGGGGTGTCGGTCGAGGTGGTGCGGTCGTGAGGGGTGAGCAGTGAAGAATGTCGACCGGGCACCGTTGACCACAGTTCAGGCCGACATCTGGGTAGCTGGTCGACTATGTCCGGAGCTGCCCCAGTTCAACGTCGGGGGATACCTGCGGTTCACCGGGCCCCTCGACCTCGACCTCATGCGTACCTGCATGAATCGGGCCGTCCTGCGAAACGACGCGTTACGGCTTCGTTTCGAGGAAGAGAACGGTGAGCCCTACCAGTGGGTCGAGGACGAGGCGCCGGCAATTGCCACCATCGACTTCTCGGCAGACGCCGATCCCCGCGCGGCCTGCCATTCCTGGATGGCCCGGTCATTCGACCGCCCGTTTCCGCTGCGCCGGAGTCGAATGTACGAAATGGCCCTCCTCGTCGAGAGCGAATCGGTCACCTACGCATACCTCAACGCGCACCACCTCGTCACCGACGGCTGGGGCGGGCGGCTGCTGCTGCGGCAGGCCAGCGAGGACTATGCCCGCCTGCTGCGTACCGGGGTGAACGCCGAGGAACCGCCGCCGTCGTACCTGGCCGTGGCCCGTGCCCGGGCCGACCGTCCGCGACCGGCCCCCCGGGAACGGGACCGCGACCACTACCGCGCGGCGCTGTCGAGCATCGCGCCGGCCCTGTTCCCGCGCCGCACCACCGGCAGCCCGGCCACCACCGGCAGCCCGGCCGGCGACAGCAGCCCGGCCGGCAACCGGCCCGTCACCAGCGGGCGGCACAGCTTCGCCATCGACCGGGCCCTGGTCGACCGGATCACCGCCCGGGGCGAGTCCCCGTTCACCGTCGTCGCCTCGGCCCTCGCCACCTACCTCTCCCGGATCCACCGCACCGACCAGGTCGTCCTCGGCGTACCGGTGCTCAACCGCCGGACCCACGTCGAACGCCGCACCGTCGGCCACTTCGCCAACGAACTGCCCCTGCCGGTACGGATCGACGGCGCGCGACCGTTGGCGGACCTCGCCGCCGGGGTGCAGACGACCCTGCGCGCGCTCTGGGCCCACCAGGGCCTGTCCCGGGGCGACCTGCTGCGCGGCGTGGCCCTGCCCGACGGCGGGCGGCAGCTCTACGACGTGACCCTGTCCTGGATGCGCTGGCCGCGCCCGGAGCCGATCCCCGGCGTCGAGCAACAGACGATGGTGCGCAGCCGGCTGCACGACGGGCACGTCCTCGCCGTGCTGGTCAACGACTTCGACGACGGCCCGCTGACCGTGGACCTCGACTACGCCCCGGACGTGTTCGACGCGGACTTCCCGATCGAGGCGCTGGGCCGGCACGTCGTCACGCTGCTCCGCAACGCCCTCGACCGGCCCGACCGGGCGCTCGCGCAGACCCCGATGCTGCCCCCGGCAGAACGGGACCGGCTCACCCGGGGCGTCAACGACACCCGGGTCGACCTGCCCGCCGACCTGACGGTGCACGGCCTGTTCGAGCGGCAGGCCGCCCGCACCCCGGACCGGACCGCGCTGGTCGTCGACGGCACGGACGAGACGGTCAGCTACGCCGACCTCGACGCCCGCGCCAACCAGGTGGCCCGCGCCCTGCGCGACGCCGGGATCGGCCGGGGCGACCGGGTCGCCGTCCTGGCCGACCGGGGACCCGGGCTGCTCACCGCGATCCTGGGCACGCTGAAGGCGGGCGGGGCGTACGTCGCGATCGAGCCCGACCACCCGGAGGCACGCCTGCGGCACCTGCTCGCCGACAGCCGGGCCCGGGTGCTCGTGGTGACCGGGGACACGCCACCGCCGCCCGTCGGCCCCGGGGTCGCCGTGTGCCACCTCAAGGCGATGACCGACCGCCCGACGACACCCGTGGCGCCGGTCGCCGACGGCGCCGACCTCGCGTACGTGTGCTACACGTCCGGCTCCACCGGCCGGCCCAAGGGGGTGCTGATCGAGCACCGCTCGGTGGTCAACCGGCTGGCCTGGATGCAGCGGTGCTACCCGCTGACGGGCGGCGACGTGCTGGTGCAGAAGACGCCCGTCTCGTTCGACGTCTCCGTCTGGGAGCTGTTCTGGTGGGCGCTCGCCGGAGCCCGGGTGGTGCTGCCCGAGCCGGAGGTGCGGCGGGACCCGGCCGCGCTGCTGCGCACGGTCGCCCGGCAGGGCATCAGCGTCGTCCACTTCGTACCGTCGATGTTGGGGCCCTTCCTCGACCTGCTCGCCGACGCGCCCGAGTCCCGCGCGGACGCCGCCGGCCTGCGGCTGGTCTTCGCCAGCGGCGAGGAACTGCCGCCCCGGCACGTCGACCGGTTCCACCGGCTGCTGCCCGCCGGGCCGCCCGCGCCCGCCGGGCCGCCCGGCCCCCGGCTGGTCAACCTGTACGGGCCGACCGAGGCGACCGTCGACGTCTCCCACTTCGAGTGCCGGCCCGACCCGGCCGGGCGGACCGCCCGCGTGCCCATCGGCCGCCCGATCGACAACATTCAGCTCTACGTGCTCGGGCCCGGCGACGAGCCGCAGCCGGTCGGCGCGCCCGGCGAACTCTGCGTCGCCGGGATCGGCGTCGCCCGGGGCTACCTGGGCCGGCCCGAGCTGACCGCCCAGCGGTTCGGCACCGACCCGGTGACCGGCGGCCGGCTCTACCGCACGGGCGACCTCGCCCGCTGGCTCGCCGACGGCACCGTCGAATACCTGGGCCGCCTCGACGACCAGGTGAAGATCCGGGGCAACCGGGTCGAACCCGGCGAGGTCCAGCACGCCCTCGCCGCCGTGGCCGGCGTGCGGGAGGCGGTCGTGGTGGCCCGCGCCACCCCGGCCCGGGGCACCCACCTCGTCGGCTACTACCGGGCGGACGCCGACCTCGACCCGGCGTGGCTGCGCGCCCAGCTCCTGCTCCGGCTGCCGGACTTCATGGTCCCCGCCCTCTTCCACCGGCTCGACCGGATCCCGCTCACCCCCCACGGCAAGCTCGACCCGGCCGCCCTGCCCGATCCGGCCGCCCTGCCTGCCGTGCCTGCCCTGCCCGCCCCCACCTCCGCTGCCGCGTCCGTCGACGGCGGCCCGCCCGACCTTGCCGGCCGTGTCGCCGCCGGGACCGGGCCGGGCCCCCGCGACGAGGTGGAGCGCACCATCGCCGAGATCTGGGCGCGGGTGCTCGGGGTGCCGTCCGTCGGCGTCGGACAGGACTGGTTCGCCATCGGCGGTGACTCCATCCTCGCCCTGCGCGTGGGCGCCGAGGCGGCCCGGCACGGCCTGCACGTCACCGTCGCCGACCTGGTCGCCCGGCCCACCGTGGCGGCGCTGGCCGCCCACGCCCGCGCCGCCGCGCCGCCGACCGGGGAGCAGGACGCCCCGCCGGAGCCGTTCGCGCTGGTGTCGCACCTGGACCGGGCCGCGCTGGGCGACGCGCAGGACGCCTTCCCGGCGACCCGGCTCCAGCTCGGGCTGCTGTTCCACGGCAGCGAACGCGAGGACGCCACCGCGTACCACGACGTGTTCCGGTACTCGCTCCGGCTGCCGTGGGACGAGGTAGCGTTCCGCGCCGCCCACGCCCGGCTCCTCGACCGCCACCCGGCCCTGCGCTCCTCGTTCGACCTGGGCGGCTGCTCCGAGCCGCTCCAGGTCGTCCACGCCCGGGTGACCGGCGGCCTCGACATCGCCGACCTGCGCGGCCACGACGCCGCCACGGCCGACGCCGAGGTGCTGGCCCACATGCGGCAGCGGCGACGCCACCGGTACGCGTTCGACCGCGCGCCGCTGCACCTGATGCGGGTGCACCTGCTGCCGTCCGGGGCCGTGGACCTGGTGTTCAGCTTCCACCACGCGCTCCTCGACGGCTGGAGCGTGGCCACCGTCGTCGGGGACCTGCTGCGGACCTACCTGCACCTGGTGGGCGTCGACATCGACCCGCCCCGGGAGGCCGCGCTGCCCTCCCCGGCGGCGTACGTCGTCGAGGAACGCCGGGCGCTCGACTCCGCCGCCACCCGCGACTTCTGGCAGGCCCGGCTCGACGGCGCGGAACTCACCCAGATCGAGGGCTGCCGCCAGTACGAGCCGCCCGGCGACGAGGGGACGATCATCCGGCACGTCCCGCTGCCCGCCGTGCTGGAGGAGCAGGTACGCGGCTTCGCCGCCGCCCACGGGCTGCCCGTGAAGTCGGTCCTGCTCGCGGCGCACTGCCTGCTGCTGCGGTTGTACTCCGGGGCGGCGGACGTCACCACCGGCCTGGTCACCCACGGCCGGCCGGACCGGCCCGGGGCGGAACTCATCGCGGGGCTCTTCCTCAACACGGTGCCGCTGCGGGTCACCCCCGGCGCCCGTACCTGGCTGGAGCTGGTCCGGCAGGTCAACCGGCAGGAGCGGGAGTGCCACCCGCACCGGCGCTACCCGCTGCACGCCGTCGTGGGCGACCGGGGCGGCGAGCCGATCTTCGAAACGGCCTTCAACTACGTGCACATGCACGTGCTGACCCCGTTGCTGGCGCTGCCCGAGGTCGAGCTGCTCGGCTTCGACACCTGGGAGGAGACCAACTTCACCCTGCTGGTGAACGTGTTCGTCAGCCCCGCCGACCGGCGCGTGTCGCTGCGCGTCGACGCCGACGGGCGCACCCTCACCCCGGCGCAGACCGACCTGCTGATCGACGCCTACCTGCGCATCCTCGCCCGGATCGTGGCCGACCCGCAGGGCGAGCCGGACTTCGGCTTCCTCGCCGCCGCGCCGCAGCCCGCCGCACCGCCCCTGGAGGCCCTCGGCGACGTGGTACGCCGCCTCGCCGAGCACGCCCGGCGCACCCCGACCGCCGTCGCGGTCACCTTCGACGCGCCGAATGCCGACGACCCCGACGAACCCGACGGCCCGCCGCGGCAGTGGACCTACGCGCGGCTCGACGAGACGGTCGACCGGATCGCCGTCGGGCTGCTGCGCGCCGGGGTCCGGCCGGGCCAGCTCGTCGGGATCGCCCTGGACCGGTCGCCGGAGATGATCGCCGCGATCTACGGCGTCGCGCGGGCCGGGGCCGCCTGCGTCCCGCTGGACGTGACGTACCCGGCGGAGCGTATCGCCGCGATGGTCGAGCAGGCCCGGCCGGCGCGGATCGTGGCGCACCGGCGGCACCGGGACCTGGTCGGCGACCCGTCGACCGTCCTCGACGTGGCCGACCTCGTCGCGGCACCGACGGCCGGTGGCGCCGGGGCGGAACCGGCCGTCGACGACTCCGTGGTGCTGCCCCGGATCGGGCCCGACGACCTGCTCTACGTCCTGTTCACCTCCGGATCGACCGGGGTGCCCAAGGGCGTGGCGATGACGCACGGCGCGCTCGACAACTACCAGGCGTGGCAGATCCGGGCGGCCAGCGCGGCGGCCGGCGGCACCACGTTGCAGTACGCGCCGCTCAGCTTCGACGTGTCGTTCCAGGAGATCCTCACCACGATCAGCGCGGGCGGCACCCTGCGGATCATCGACGAGGACCTCCGGCGGGACGTGCCGGCCCTGCTGCGGCTGCTCGACCGCGAGTCCGTCGCGCGGATCTTCCTGCCGTACGTCGCGTTGCAGCAGCTCGCCGAGGCCGCGGAGCTGCTCGGCATCCACCCCCGCGCGTTGCGGGTGGTGATCTCCTCCGGCGAGCAGCTGCGGGTGACCGGCGAGATCCGGCGCTTCCTGGCCGCCCTGCCGGCCGGCGCGGTCCTGGAGAACCAGTACGGGCCGACCGAGACGCACCTGGTCACCGCGTACCCGATGACCGGCGACCCGGCGCGGTGGCCCAACCTGCCGCCGATCGGGCCCGCCATCGACGGCGTCGAGATGCACCTGCTGGACGAGCGGATGCGGCCGGTGCCGACCGGGGTGACCGGCGAGCTGTACTACGGCGGCATCCAGGTCACCCGGGGCTACCACGGCCGGCCGGGCCTCACCGCCGAGCGCTGCGTGCCCAACCCGTTCGGCCCGCCGGGCAGCCGGCTCTACCGCACCGGCGACCTGGCCCGCCACCTGCCCAACGGCGACCTGATCTGGGTGGCCCGCACCGACACCCAGACCAAGATCCGCGGTTTCCGGGTGGAACCCCTGGAGGTGGAGATGGCGATCATGGAGCTGGCCCCGGAGTATCCGGGGATCCGCGAGGCCGCCGTCGTCGCCCGCCGCCGGGAGGGCGTCGACTCCTACCTCGCCGCGTTCCTCGTCGGTGACCCGGACGCCGTCGACCTGGCCGACGTACGCGGCCGGCTGCGCGCCAGCCTCCCCGAGCACCTGGTGCCGGCGCGCTGGCAGTGGCTGCCGGCGATGCCGCTCACCCCCAGCGGCAAGCGCAACGACCGCGCCCTGCGCGAGCTGCCGCTGGAGCTGGCCGAGGCACCCCGCGTCGCCCCCCGCGACCGGTACGAGCGCGTCGTCGCCGAGATCGCCGCCGAGCTGCTGCACCTGCCGGCCGTCGGCGCGCACGACAACCTGTTCGAGCTGGGCGGCACCTCGCTGACGGCGATGCGGCTGGTGGTGATGCTGGAGAAGCGGTTCGGGGTGGCCGTACCCGTCTCGGCGTTCGTCGCCACGCCGACCGTGGCGGGCGTGGCCGGGCTGCTCCGCTCCGGCGGGGCGGACCTCACGTTCGACCCGCTGGTGCCGATCCGGGCCCGGGGCGACCGGCCGCCGCTGTTCCTGGTGCACCCGCTCGGCGGCAACGTGCTCTGCTACGTCCCCCTGGCCCGCCACCTGAACGCCGACCAACCCCTGTACGCGTTGCAGGCCGCCGGGGTGGACGCCGGAACCGAGCCGCTGCGCACCGTGCCCGAGCTGGCCCGTGCCTACCTCGACGCGATCCGCCGGGTCCAGCCCGACGGCCCGTACGCCATCGGCGGCTGGTCGTTCGGCGGGGTGGTCGCCTTCGAGATGGCGCGGCAGCTCCGCGACAGCGGGGCAGCAGTCGACCGGCTGATCCTGCTCGACCCGATCGCCCGCCGGCCCGGCGACCCGGTGCCGGTCGCCGACGACGTCCTGCTCGACTGGTTCTTCTGGGAACTGATGCGGCTCGGCCACGACGGGCCGCCGATGCGCGGCGTGCCGGCCGAGCTGACCACGGCCGAGGCGAAGCTCGACTTCATCGCGAGCCGGGCCGGCGAGAGCGGGGTGCTGCGCCCCGGCAGCCCGCGCGGCTCGGTGCGCCGCCTCTTCGCGGTCTTCCGGGCCAACTGGGAGGCGATCATCTCCTACCGGCCGGAGGTCGTCGACCAGGACATCATCCTGCTGCGGGCCGCCGACCCGCTGCCCGCCGTGCTGAAGCCGATGCACGACCTCGCCGGCACCCTGCACCTCGACCCGCGCAACGGGTGGGGCGAGCTGACCACCGGCCGGATCGACGTGATCGACGTGCCCGGCGACCACCTGGTGCTCATGGACGAGCCGTACGTGGCCGAGGTGGGGAGACGGATCACCGGGCTGCTGGCGGCGGACGCCCCGGCCCGCCGGCCGGTCGGGGACGCGCGATGATCGCCCCCGCCGGTGGTCCGGTGCGCCGCCGGCCGAAGGCGATCGTCGTCGGCGCCGGCATCGGCGGCCTCGCGGCGGCCGGCGCGCTGCGCCGCGTCGGGGTGGACGTGGAGATCCACGAGCAGGCCCGGGAACTCCGGGCGGCCGGCTCGGCGCTCTCCCTGACCGCCAACGCCCGCGTCGCGCTGCGCTGCCTCGGCATCGACCTCGACGTCGAGCGGCGCGGCCAGGTCTACCCCGAGCTGCACTTCCGCACCGCCACCGGACGGCCGATCAGGACCGTACGGTTCGCGCACCTCGGCGACCGGGTAGGCGCGCAGAACGTCGCCATCCACCGCGCCGAACTGCACCGGGCCCTGCTGGCCGAGGCCGGGGACCCGCCGAT
This sequence comes from Micromonospora sp. NPDC057141, assembly GCF_042670805.1. NCBI lineage: Bacteria > Bacillati > Actinomycetota > Actinomycetes > Micromonosporales > Micromonosporaceae > Micromonospora > Micromonospora sp. NPDC057141. Next base: position 98,233 of record NZ_JBHUVA010000013.1, read on the forward strand.
CCGGCTCGGGTCCGCCGCCCGCCGGTTCCACCGGCACGGCGGCGGCATCCGGGTCGAGTTCGACGACGGGACCAGCGCCGACGGCGACCTGCTGATCGGCGCGGACGGCTTCGGATCGGCGGTACGCCGGCAGCTCGTCGGCCCCGAGCAGCCCCGGGAACCCGGGTACGTGTGCTGGCTGGCGACCGTCGCGTACCGGCACCCCCGGGTCCGCGACGGGTACGCCGCCCACTACTGGGGGCGGGGCCAGCGGTTCGGGCTGGTGCACCTCGGCGGCGACCACGTCTACTGGTGGGGCACCCGCAACATGCCGCCGGAGGCGGCCCGCGACTGGCGCGGCGGACGGGACGAGATCCTCCGCGCGTACGCGGGCTGGGCCGACGAGGTGGTCGCCACCGTGGCCGCCACCGGCGACGCGGCGGTCATCAGCGTTCCCGCCCGGGATCGCCCCGCCCTGCGGCGCTGGGGCGACGGCGCGGTCACCCTGCTCGGCGACGCGGCGCACCCGATGCTGCCGAGCCTCGGCCAGGGCGCGGCGATGGCCGTCGAGGACGCGGTGGTGCTGGCCCGCTGCCTGGCCGGGGCCACCGACCTGCCGGGCGCGTTGCGCCGCTACGAGGCGTCCCGCCGCGACCGGACCCGGCGGATGATCCGCCAGGCGCACTCGCTGAGCCGGATCGAGCAGCTCGCCAGCCCCGCCGGGGACCTGGCCCGCCGCGCCTACCTGCGGTGGCTGCCCGCGCGCCTGGTCGACCGCCGTAACCTGGCGGACCTGACCTTCCCCGACGCCCTGCCGGTGGCCCGGCGGTGAGCGCCGAGCGCGCGGCTCACCGGCCGCTCAGCCCGCTGGAACGCTGGTACTGGATCGCCGACCAGGTCTCCCCGCTCAACGTCATCGCCCGGGTCCGGGTGCGCGGGCACCTGCCGCTGGAGCTGCTGCGGGCGGCGCTGGACGAGCTCCAGGCCCGCCATCCGCTGCTGCGGGTGGCCATCGCCACCCGGCCGGACGGCCGGCGGCCCCGGTTCGTGCCGACGGACCGGCCGATCCCGCTGCGGCGGGTCGCGCCCGGCCCCGGCGGTGCCGGCGGCCGGGTGTCCGGCGCGCCCGCCGACCCGGACGCCGGCTGGCTGCGCGAGGTCAACGATCGGGAGCTGGTCGACGGGGTCGACTGGCGGGCCGGCCCGCTCTGCCGGGCGGTCGTGCTGACCGCGCCCGGTGCCGCGCCGGCCGCCGGGGACGCGCACGACCTGATCCTGACCCTGCCGCACTGCGTGGCCGACGGGACGACGGCGCTGTCGCTGCTGCGCCAGTGGCTCGAACACGCCGACCGGCTGGCCACGGCCGGGCCCGCGCCGGAGCCGGAGCCGGCCCTGCCGCCGGCCGAGCGGATGTTCCCCCGCCGGTACCGGGGCGGCACCGGGGCGCTGCGGCTCGGCGGGCAGCTCCTGCGGGACCTGTACGCGGTGCGCCGGCACCGGCCGGCCCGGGTGGTGCCGAGCCGGTTCGTGCCGTTCACCGACCGCCGGAGCCGGCTGCTGCACCGGACGCTCACCGCCGGGCAGGTCGCCGCGCTGGCCCGGGCGTGCCGCCGGGAACGGACCACGGTGCACGGGGCGCTCGCCGCCGCCATGGTCCTCGCGGTCGCCGCCGATGCTGGCCCGCCCGCCCCGGGGCACGTGGCGATCGGCTCCCCGGTGGACTTCCGGGCCGCGTTGACGCCCCCCGTGCCCGAGCGGGCCGTCGGCGCGTACGTCGCCACCGTCCCCTCGTTCGTGCCCTACCGGCCGGGCGTGTCGCTGTGGCAGGTCGCCCGGTCGATCAGCGGAGACCTCGCGGCCCGGCGCGACCGGGGCAGCCACTTCGCCATGGTCGACCTGGTCCGCCTCTCCTGCCCGCCGTCGGTCGCGACCAGCGGCCGGTTCGTGGCGCTGACCGAACGGACCGGGCCGGTGAACCTCTGCCTGTCCAACCTCGGCCGGTACGACTTCCCCGACCGCATCGGGGCCTGGCGGCTCACCGGCGCCCAGTTCGTCGCCGGGCTCTCGGTCTGCGGCTACTTCGTCGCCACGGCGAACACCAGCCACGGGGAGCTGGCCTGGAACTTCGTGCACGTGCCCGAGGCGGTCCCGGACGCCAGGGCGGCGAGCCTCGTCGCCGCCAGCGTCGACGCCGTGCTGGCCGAGATCGACCGGGAGCTGGCCGGGACCGGGTCGGGGCCGGCCGGGACCGGGTCGGGGCCGGCCCGGGCGGACGGGTTGCCGGCCCAGACCCCGCCGGTGCCGGCCGGAACCGACGGGAGGGCGGAAACATGATCGGGACCGGAGGGCGGATCGACGCGCGCGGCCGGGCGGTGGTGGTCACCGGCGCCTCGTCGGGGCTCGGCCGCGAGGCCGCGCTCCACCTGGAACGGGCCGGCTTCCGGGTCTTCGCCGGGGTGCGCGACCGGGCCGCCGCCGACGACCTGGCCGCCGCCACGGCCGGTCGGCTCACCCCGCTCAGCCTCGACGTCACCCGGGCCGACCAGATCCGGCGGGCGGTCGACGAGGTGACCCGGCAGGTCGGTGCCGGCGGCCTCTGGGGGCTGGTCAACAACGCCGGCATCAGCCTGCCCGGCCCTCTGGAGTGCGTCCCGCCGGAGCAGCTGCGGCGGCAGCTCGACACCAACGTGGTCGGCCAGGTCGCGGTGATCCAGGGATTCCTCCCGCTGCTGCGGGCCGCCCGGGGCCGGATCGTGAACGTCACCTCCGGCCTGGGCCGGGTCGCCCTGCCCTACCTCGGCGCGTACGCGGCGGCCCAGTTCGCCAAGGAGGCGGTCAGCGACAGCCTGCGGCGCGAGCTGCGGCCGTTCGGGATCGCGGTGTCGGTGGTCCAGCCGGGGGCGATCGCGACGCCGATCTGGGACAAGGTCGCCCAGGCCGGGACGGAGACGATGGCCCAGGCGGCGGGGCGGGCCGGTGACCTCTACGCGGAGCCGTTCGGGCGCTTCCTCGCCCGGCTGGCCGCGCAGGCCCGGCGGAGCGGGACCACCCCGGCGGACTTCGCACGGGCGGTCGCCCGGGCGCTGACCGCCGCGCGGCCGAGGACCCGGTATCCGGTCGGCGGCGACGTGCGGTTGGGCAGCCTGGCCGCCCGCCTGCTGCCCGACGCCCTGCTCGACCGCAACTTCGCCCCGCTCGTGCGGCCCCGCCCCGACCAGCAGCCCGCGCCCGGCGACCCGGCCCCCGCCCCGACCAGCAGTGAGGATTGACCAGCATGGACGCCGACCAGCAGGCCCGCACCCAGGCCCAGGCCCTGTTCGCCCGCAACCTGGAGTTGATCTCCGCGGGGCGGATCACCGAGTGGGTGGAGCTCTTCGACCCCGAGGGGGTGCTGGAGTTCCCCTACCCCCTGCCGGGCATCCCCACTCGGTTCACCGGTCACCGGGAGCTGTTTGAGCACATGAAGGACTTCCCGAAGCAGTTCGACGTGCGCTTCTCCGGCTTGACCTTCCACGAGACCACCGATCCCGAGCTGGTGATCGCCGAGTTCGTCGGGGACGGCCGGGGCGTGGTCACCGGCCGGCCGTTCCACCAGGTCTACATCTCGGTGGTCCGGTTCCGGGCCGGGAGGATCGTGCACTTCCGGGACTTCTGGAACCCCCTGGCGACCATCCGGGCCGGGCTGACGATCGGGCACGCCTGGCGCGGCCTGGTCGACCTGCTGAGGCCCGCCGCACGCCGCCGCCCGAAAGGGCCGGGCCCCGGTCGGGGGTGACCGCGGGCCCGCCACCTCCCGGTGGGACGGGCGTGGGGGCCGGCCTGCGGCGGCGGGCCGGCCCCCACGCACGCGAGGTGGTGCGCCTACGGCTTCCAGGAGCCGGCGGTCTCGAACTCGTGCCGGTACTCCAGCGCGCCCTTCTTGTTCGCCACGTCGAAGGTGACGCTGCCGGTGCGCTTGCTGCCCTCCCGCAGGTTGACGCCGGAGTCGAGCAGGTCGCCGCAGCCGGCCAGCGCGCCGGCGATCCCGTTCGCGGTGGTGCCGTCCTCGGCCACCCACTGGAAGTAGAACGGGTTGATCGACATGTTGCCCTTCTTCACCGTCGCGGTGACGTCCGCGATCAGGTATAGGCCCTTGTCGGGATCGGGCGAGTACGACTTGCAGCCCTTCGTCGAGGTGCGGAACCGCAGCACCGTGATCTCCAGGGTGCCCTCGTCGTCGGTGATGACCAGGGTGTCGCCGGCCTTCATGTTGAAGGTCTCACCGTCGGCCGGGGCGGACGACGACGAGGAGGTCGGGCCGGCGCTCGGCAGGCCGCTCGGGGCGGTGGTGACCCGGGGCAGATCCGGCAGCTGCCGCTCGGCCTCCTTCGCCGCCTCGTTGGCCCCGGTGACGAGCGCCGCGATGCCGCCGACGCAGCAGAGCAGCGCGAGCACCACCGCGACGACCACGATGATGACGATCGGCTTCTTGCTGCTCTTCCTGGCCGCCATCGGCGGGCCGGGCGCGTAACCCGGGCCGGGCGCGTAACCCGGGCCGGGCGGGTAGCCGGGGCCGGGCGGGTAGCCGGGGCCGGGCGGGTACGGCGCGCCCGGGGGCGGCGGGTACGGCGAACCCGGCGGCGGCGGGTAGGCCGCCTCCGCGCCCGGGTGGTAGGACGGGTCGGGGGCCGGCGGCGGCGTGAAGCCACCCGGCTGCGGGTACGGCGCACCCGAGGTCGGCTGGTACGGGAAACCCGAGGTCGGCTGGTACGGCGTGCCGGACACCGGCGGCGGTGGGTAGGGCGCACCCGAGACCGGGGGCTGGTGGGTGGTCGGCGGCAGGGGCGGCGGGGCGGTCGGATCGGCCGGCCACTGGGGCATCGGTGCCGTCGGCGGGTCCTGGTTCGGCTGGTAGGGGTCCTGCGGCGGCCCGTAAGGGTCCTGGGGGTGGCTCACCGTACTCCTCGGCACCTCATCGCGATCTCGAACGCCCTGACGGTATCCCCCCTGGCCAAGTCGCGGATCGCCCCGACCGTCTCATCGGGGTAACAGGATGGCGGCGGTGCGGACCACGTCGGCGTCGACCGCGAACCGCCCGGTGACCGTCGCGGGCGGGTCGGGCACCGGGGCCGCGTCCAGCCGGGCGGGGGCGATCCGGGCCGTGAACAGACCGGAGTCCGGGTCCAGTTCGACGCGGGCGTCGTGGAAGTCCAGCCACGTGCCGACGACCGGGTGCCACACCTTGTAGACGGTCTCCTTGGCGCTGAACAGCACGGCCGCCCAGGGGGCGGTGTCGGGAAGCCGGGCGCAGTCGGCCCACTCCTCGGGCAGGCCGACGAGCCGGCGTACCCCCGGGTTGAGCTCCCGGTGCCGCTGCTCCGCGTCCATGCCGACCGACCGGATCTCGTCGGCGCGGGCCACGGCGGCGGCGCAGTAGCCCGGCGTGTGGGTGATGGTGCCGACCACCCCGGGCGGCCAGACCGGGGAGCGGTCCGGCGCGGCGGGCACGGCGACGGCCGGCACGCCGAGCCGGGTGAGGGCCCGCCGGGCGCAGACCCGCCCTGCGGTGAAGTCGCGCCGGCGGCGCTCGACCGCCCGCTCGCCCAGACAGGCCCGCTCGGCGGGCAGCAGCTCGCCGTCCCAGTCGTCCCCGCCGGCGACGACCACCGCGACCTCGGGTGGCAGCAGGTCACGCATCCCGCCCCCGGGCGCCCTCGTCGCGGCCCGCACCGCCCTGATCGCCGCTCATCGCCGTCGAACGTACCGCACCGCCCCCGTGCCGGCAGATCGTGGGATCGGCGAGCAGGATCCCCCGATCCCCCGATCCACGGCAGGGGTCAGGGCCGGCGGGGGCGGCGGGTCAGCGCGAAGCCGACCACGCCGGCCACCGCCGCGAGCACCCCGCCGACCGTGGTCCAGACCCACCGTGACGACAGGTCGGGCAGCCACCCGGCGAGGAGGCTCCCGTCGTCGTCCTCCTCGGCCGGGGTCGCCGCCGGGTTCCCGGTCAGCACCGTCCCGGCCTTCGTGTTGGGCACCAGCGGGGCCTTCAGCTCCCCGTCGTCGGCGGGGGCCTCGCCGTCGCCGACCTCGGCGACCAGCAGGTCCACGTCGACCGGCAGGCCGAGGTCCGGCTCCGGCAGCTCCACGACGGAGAGCCGCACGTGGTACGTGCCGGGCAGCGGGTCGGCCGACCACGGTTCGGCCCACGACCGGACCTGGCGCAGGGTGCAGCCCAGCGCCACGCTGGTCGCCGATGCCCCGACGGTCGGGGTCTGCGCCCCCGCCGTGCACGCCTGCCGGCGGCGCAGTCCGTCGAAGACCTCGACCGTCCAGGTGGAGTCGCCGGTGCGGCCCTTCGGGAAGGTGACTGTCGCGGCGATCTCGTGGACCTGCCCGGCGCGGGCCGGGAACGACCAGTAGAGGTAGTCGCCGGTGGACGCACCGACCCGGACCGGCTGGCCGGCGGTGATCGGCGTGGCGGTCAGGAACGAGGTGCCGGCCTTGGTGACCGTCGTGGCCCCGGGCGAGGGGGTGGGCGCGGCCGACGCGGGGGCGGCCGGGAGCGTCAGCGCGGCGGCGGCGACCAGCGCCGCCGAAGACCGGATCAACGGGGTACGCATTGTCAGTTCTCCCTCCAGGTGGCGACCCACCAGCGGGTGAGCAGCCCGGCGACGAGCCCGGTGACCAGGCCGGCCAGGGTCAGCAGCAGCAACAGCACCCAGCCCCGGCCCAGGTCCGGCCCGCCGGGGTCGGGGGACGAGGCGACCACGTCGACGGTCAGCTCGATCGGCATCCCCGGGCTGGCCCGGGTGCCGGGGCGGGGCGCGAACGCGTTGCTGACCACCAGGCAGACGGTGGTCGGGGCGGCTGCGGTGTCGCCGGCTGCCGGGCCCGGCGTCTCCCCGTCGGCGTCGGTGGCCTCGGCGTCGGCGTCGTCGGCGGCGGCTGACCAGCGCAGGCCTGCGGAGACCACGTCGGTGCGACCGCTGCCGGCGTCCACGCCCCGGACCAGCTCCCGGCCGTCGGGGGCGGTGGCCCGCAGCAGCACCCCGTGGTCCGGGTTGACCGGGCGGTCCAGCGCGATGCTCACCGAGGCCCGCAGCTCCTGCCCCGGGCGCACCGGGACCCGGTACCAACGGTGCTCGGAGAACTGCTCCCGGTCCGTGTAGACGCCGGGGGCGAGCAGCGGCGCGTCCGGGCAACGGGCGGAGCCGCCCACCACGGTCGGGGTGGCGGTGTACGTGTCCCGGGCCCGGTCCACCAGCTGCTTGATCCGGCCGGTCAGCTCGTCGGCGCTCTGCGCGGCCGTGTACGTCCCGCCGGTGGCGCCGGCGATGCAGAGCAGCTGCCGGCGCACCTTCTCGTCGGGGGCGAGCCCGAGGGTGTCCACCACCAGCTTGGTGCCCTGGGCGGCCAGCTCCCGGGCCACCTCGCACGGGTCCGGCGGGGCGCAGGTGTCCTCACCGTCGGTGATCAGCACGATCCGGCGGGCGGTGGCACCGGCGCCGAGGTCGGCGGCGGCCGAGCGGAGCGCCAGCCCGACCGGGGTGAACCCGGTGGGCCGGAGGGTGGCCACGGCCGCCTTGGCCTGGACCCGGTCCACCCGGCCGACCGGCACGATCTGCTGGGTGTCCTGGCACCCCACCTTCTTGTCCTTGCCCTTGTAGGTGGCCCCGAGCACCCGGATGCCGAGCTGGGTCTCCTCGGGCAGCGCGTCCACGACCTCGTTGAACGCCTGCTGCGCCACCGAGATCCGGCTGCGCCCGTCGATGTCCCGGGCCCGCATCGAGCCGCTGACGTCGAGCACCAGCTCGACCCGGGGCGGCTCGGGGGCGGCGCTCTCCCCGTCCGCCCGTGCCGGCGCGGGCCCACCCGACGCGACCGCCGGGCCGAGCAGGACGGCCGTCGCCAGCAGTCCACGGAGGACGGTTGTCCATCGTCTCTTGTTGATCACCGGGGCGAGTGTAGTGAGATCCACTTTGGAGGACCCGGCTGGCCCTGGAGCGCCCGAGGGCGCGGGTGGGTCGACTCGTGGCGCGGCCGGAAGGGGTCCGTGAGGGTTCCGGCCGGATAACGGACGGTTAGCTGCCGCATGTGAACCTCTAGGCTGGTGTTGTTCCGTCGGAAATCTGACCCGAGTCCACCCGTTGTGCCGGTGGTGCCGGGTGGTTAAGCTCCTATTGCGCGCCCCAATCGCCCGCTTCCCCCGTGGCAGGCGATCGGGGCGCGCGTCTTTGCGCCCGAGGGCTGGTTTCCGGGCCCGCGCGCCGACAACCGGGCCCGCCCCGGGACCCGGTTGTCCGATATCCGACGGCGGGGCGTCAGATCCAGCGGCCGTCCAGCCACATCCGGGCCGACCACTCCGCGTACGGCAGCACCCGACCCACGAAGATCGGATAGAAGTACGCGAAGCAGAGCGCCACCAGCAGCACGTACGCGCCCACCACGACGCCGCCCACCAGCCGGCGTTCCGCAGCTTCGTCCTCGCCGTCGGCGGACGCCTCCCCTGCGGCGGCCGGTGCCCGCGCCCCGCCGGTGGCCGGCGAGACGATCGCGCCCAGCACGTAGACGACCGCGAGGACCAGGAACGGCAGGGCCGGCGCGGCGTAGAAGGAGAACATCGTGCGGCCGCCGTCGAGGGCGAACCAGAACCAGGGCAGCAGCCCGGCGGCCGCGCAGAGCAGGATCGCCCCGGCCCGCCAGTCCCGCCGCGCGACGCCGATCCAGGCCGCCCCGAACAGGGCGGGCAGGAACGACCACCACAGCAGCGGCGTGCCCAGCAGCAGGATCTCCGAGGCGCAGCTCGGCGCGCCGCAGGCGCCCTCGCCCGACCAGTGGAACGCCACCGGCCGGCCCAGCAGCAGCCACTGCCAGGGCCAGGACTGGTATTTGTGCGCGTCGTCGAGCTGCTTGTGGAAGCCGTACGCCGCCTTGTGGTATTCCCACAGGTTGTTCAGCGCCCCGACGAACGGGGTGTCGCTCAGGCCCACCACGTGCGGGTACTTGGCGGCGAGGCGGTAGTAGCCGTCGTCGGTCAGCAGCCAGCCCGACCAGGTCGCCACGTAGGCGACGACCATGAGGACGCCGGCCAGCACCAGCCAGGGCAGCTCGTCGAGCAGCGCGTCGCGCCACGGCCGGCGCACCCCGGCGGAGCGGCGGACGCCGACCTCCCACAGCAGGGCCAGCAGCGCGAAGGCCGGCAGGAAGTAGAGCGCGCTCCACTTGACCGCGCAGGCGAGGCCGAGCAGCACCCCGGCGGCCAGCCGCCACCACGGCCAGTTCCGCCAGCCACCGGCGGGCCGGCCGGCCCGCCCGGGCGCGGTGGGGTCGAGGCCGGCGTCCAGCGCCCGGCTCCACCGGCGGCGCCGGGCGTCCCGGTCGATGACCAGGGCGCCGAACGCGGCCAGCACGAACAGCAGCAGGAAGATGTCGAGCAGGGCGGTGCGGGACAGCACCAGGTGGAAACCGTCGAGGGCGAGCAGCAGGCCGGCGGCGCAGCCGAGCGTGGTGGACCGGAACAGCCGGCGGCCGATGCGCACCAGCAGCAGCACCGACACGATGCCGGCCAGGGCCGCGCCGAAGCGCCAGCCGAACTCCGGTGCGGTCGTCATCAGGTGCCCGGGCACGGAGATGTTGTGCTCGGCGTCGGAGTATCCGAACGCCCACTCGCCGAGGCCGATCAGCCACTTGCCCAGCGGCGGATGCACCACGTACGACGGGCCGTTGTCCTTGTAGTTCCACTCGACGGCCTTGTCGACGAGCCCCCAGCCGTCGCGGGCGTAGTAGATCTCGTCGAAGATCTTGCCCTTGGGGCTGCTGAGGCCGACCAGGCGCAGGATCGCGGCGATCGCCACCACGACGGCGGTGGCGAGCCACGAGTTGACGTCCAGCCGGGCGTCGACGGTGGCGAGTCGCCGCCGCACGATCGCGGGGACGCCTCCGCCGCCGGCAGGAGTGGGGGGAACCGCGGACTCCTCGGTCGCGTCGCCGGCGGACCCGGCGTGCTCCGATCCCGCCCGGCCCGCGCTCGCGCTCTGCGCTGTCGACGCACTCGTCACGACGCGATCGTAGGCTGCGGAGGTGCCCGGTGGCGCCCGTCGTCCCCAAAACCGGCACAACTGTCGATGAAGGAGCACACCTCGTGGGTGAAATGTCCGAATCGGGACGCCTGATCCTCCTCGGCGCGCCGCTCGGCAACCCGGCCGACGCGTCCGCCCGGTTCCGAGAGGTGCTCGCCGCCGCCGACGTGGTCGCCGCCGAGGACACCCGGCGGCTCACCCGGCTGACCCGGGACCTCGACGTCACCGTCCCCGGCCGGATCGTCTCCTACTTCGAGGGCAACGAGGAGCGGCGCACCCCCGAACTCGTCGACGTCCTCCGCGAGGGGTACGTCGTCGCCCTGGTCACCGACGGCGGGATGCCCAGCGTCTCCGACCCCGGATACCGGCTGGTCCGGGGCGCCCTGGACGCCGGGGTTCCGGTGACCGCCGCCCCCGGGCCCAGCGCCGTCACCACCGCCCTGGCCCTGTCCGGCCTGCCCAGCGACCGGTTCTGCTTCGAGGGCTTCCTACCCCGCACGGCCGGCGCACGGCGGTCCCGGCTGCGCGCCCTGGCCGGCGAGGAGCGGACCCTGGTCCTCTTCGAGGCCCCGCACCGGATCGCCGGCGCGCTCGCCGACCTGGCCGCCGCGTTCGGCGCCGACCGGGCCGCCGCGCTCTGCCGCGAGCTGACCAAGACGTACGAGGAGGTGGTCCGCCGCCCGCTCGGCGAGCTGGCCGCCTGGGCCGCCGAGCACGAGCCGCGCGGTGAGATCACCCTCGTGGTGGCCGGCGCGCCGCCGGCCGCCGCCCACCGGCCCGACGACGAGACGCTGCGCGCGGCCGTCGCCGCGCGGGAGGCCGCCGGCCTGTCCCGGCGCGACGCGATCACCGAGGTCGCCACCGAGTACGGCCTGCGCCGCCGCGACGTCTACACCACCACCCACGCCTGAGGAGCAGGGAAGGGCCCCTTGTTAACGCATTCTGTATAGGAAGGGCCCCTTCCTAACCGGGCGGGCGAAGCGGGCCGGCGGGCGCCGGGCCGGGCGTTCCTACCAGGCGGCGGCGAGGAAGCCGGCGCTGATCACGAGCGGACCAGCCACCGCGACCGTCACCGCCCAGCGGCGGGCCCGCCGGTCGGCCAGCCGGGCCGCGCCGGTGTACCGGGCGATCCCCGCGCCGCAGGCCAGCACCAGCAGCAGCCCGAGCAGCCAGCGCAGGTGTCGACCGGCGCCGGTGTCGGCGTACGCGGTGTCGCCCGACGGGCCGGTCATCCGGGCGGCCAGGGTGGAGCCGGCGGCGGTACGTGCGGCGGGCACCCCGCTGACGCGTACCCCGAAGGCGATGAACCGCTCGCCCTCGGCCGTGAAGATGCCCCGGCAGCGTTGCGTCAACCCGGCGCCCGTGCAGTCGCCGATCACGACGGTGCCGGTGGTGGCGTGCCCGACGGCGAGCCAGAACGGGCCGGCGCTGACCCAGGAGAAGAAGGCGGCGAGCAGGCTGAGCGCCAGCAGCGCGGAGAGGCCCTGCCACGGGTCCGGCGGGTGGGCGGCCCGCTGGCGGCGGCTGCGTCCTCGGGAGTCCGTGCCGGCGGTGCGCCGCCACCAGCGGCGGCGGCCGTGTTCCTCGCGCAGGGGTGTGCCGTCCCAGTGCACCTCCTCGATCGGGGCCCAGAACAGCCCGTCGTCGTCGCCCGACGCGTCCTCGTCGGGGGCGGGCGCCGGGCGGAGCCGGCCACCGTGCTGCCGGACCGGAACCCGGCGCGGCACCGCGTCGACCGGAGCCCCGGTGGTCGGCTCCACCTCCACCGGCTGGTCCGGGCCGGCCGCCTGTCCCGGCAGCGCAGGCGGGCCCGCCTGCGCGGGCGGGGTGTGCGGGGCGGGCGCTGACCCGCCGGGCGGATCCTCGTGCCCTTGGGCGGCTCGTCTGCCAGTCACGGGTTCATTGGACACCGGCAGGTGAGGGCGATAGGGCAGCTCAGGCCGCGTGTCGGCGACAAATCGGGCGGGAGATTCGCGGTGGACACGGTTGCCGCCGACCCGCCCGGCCTATTGGTTCGCGGTCGCCCTGCGCCGGTCACTAGTGCAGCCCCGCAGAAGTCTTGTCAGGGTTGTATCGGCTTTGGTGGGGTGTTGGCTAGGTGTACTCGGCATGCGCAGTCGAGGATGTCTTGA